>JANQOS010000075.1 GCA_028285705.1 Altibacter sp. | reverse complement strand
AAAAGCTTTCTTTACCATAGTCTGGCAATCGTCAAATGTTCCATCTACTTCTAACGCAGATATGTTCTTTCCCAAGGTTGTTAATTGCTTCTCCTGGATATCACTCACTTTACCGCTGGGGTACAAGATCACTACGTCTACTCCTTTCACTCCATAAAAACCACTTGCCACGGCACCTCCCGTATCTCCCGAAGTCGCTACCAGTACAGTTACATTCTCCGGGGAAGTTTCTTTCCCATTAAAATAGCCGAGGCACCTGGCCATAAAACGGGCTCCTACATCTTTAAATGCCAGAGTTGGTCCATGGTATAATTCTAATGCATATATATCTTTTTCAACTTCCACAATTGGAAAATCGAAGGAAAGTACTTCCCTGACGATCTGTTTTAGATCTGTTTCAGGAATATCACTTCCTACAAATTGTTTGATCACTTCAAAAGCTATCGTAATAGTATCGAGGTTTTCGATAGTGTCGAAAAATGATTGAGGTAAAGCGGAAATTTCGGAAGGAAAATACAGCCCTCTATCGGGAGCTAACCCTCTAATCACTGCTTCCCTAAAAGAAACTTCAGGTGCATTATGATGTAAACTAAAATAATTCATTAACTAAGTATCCTTGTGCCTTGATTTCCAATTTTTGACACATATGTAATGTATTCCATTCCTTTATTTTTATATACCTCATCCATTGTTTCTGCAACAATCTCAGCCTGATCTTTTCCTTTGGACAAAGCAAATACAGAAGGCCCTGAACCCGATATCCCAGCTCCCAGCGCACCATTTTTTAACACACTTTCTTTTACAAGATCGAAGTGTGGTATAAATTGTTTTCGTACGGGTTCTACAATTCCATCTTCCAACGACCTTCCTATTAGATCATAATCATTACTATATAGCCCACTGATCAAACCACCTACGTTGGCCCATTGTGCTACCGCTTTTTTTAAAGGAACTTCTTTTGGAAGCACCTTTCTGCCATCTTCAGTTTTGACCACAATTTGTGGGTGTAAAACAGTTACATAAAGATCTTCCGGTGTTGGAACAGATACAATATCCAATGGGTTGTAACTTCGTATCAATACAAAACCTCCATACAATGCTGCCGAAACATTATCTGCTATCAGTGAGCCACATGCCGCTTCTTCCCCAAGCATAGCAAACTCTACCAGCTCCGGCTTAGAGTATTTCTTCCCCAAGAGCTCATTTACTGCAAATGCCGAACCCGAGCTGCTTGCCGCACTACTTCCCAATCCGCTCCCTGGTTTGTATTTTTTAAAGATCCGAATATCAACTCCAAAATCGGCCCCGGCATCTAACAACATTTTTTGGGCAACGACGCCAGCTGCATTTTTTTCAGGTTCAAAAGGTAAGGTGGCACCCTCTATTTCAGAGATGGTTACTTTTTGTGTATTGTTCTTTTTAAAGATCATTTCGTCTCCCAAAGTTTCTAATGCAAATCCCATTGCATCAAAGCCACAAGAAACATTTGCAACCGTGGCAGGAGAAAAAATATGAAATTGATCCATCATCTATTTTTTACCTAAACTAATAATATCTCCAAATAAGCCCGATGCCGTAACTTCTGCTCCGGCTCCGGCTCCTTTTACAATTAAAGGCTGATCTGTATATCTGGAAGTGTAAAATAAGACAATATTATCTTTTCCATCCAAATTATAGAAAGGATGTTCTCTGTTAACCTCCTGTAAAGCCACTTTTGCCTTACCGCCACTAAATGTAGCCACATATTTAAGCCGGCAATCATTTTTTTGAGCCTTTTCAAATAAGGCATCAAAATGTGAAGCCTCATTTTTTAATGTTTCGTAGAAATCGGATATAGTATTTGCTTCTAAGGAAGATTTCGGCAAAAATGATATATTTTCAATGTCTTCCAAATCCAACTCATTTCCACTTTCACGTGCAAGAATCAAAATTTTGCGAGCTACATCCACTCCGCTTAGATCAATTCTCGGATCGGGCTCGGTATAGCCTTCTTCTTGTGCTTGCCGTACAACATCAAAAAAAGGTCTTTTAAGACTGAAATTGTTAAACACAAAATTAAGGCTTCCGGAAAGAACAGCTTCAATAGATATAATTTTATCTCCGGAATTGATCAAATTATTAAGGGTATTTATTACAGGCAATCCTGCACCAACATTTGTTTCAAACAAAAATGGAACATTGTATTTCTTTGAAAGTTTTTTAAGTTCCTTATATTTTGATAATTGTGCAGAACAAGCAATTTTATTACAGGCTACCACAGCAATACTTTCACGCAGATATTGGTTATAAGTATCTGCTACTTCTGCATTGGCAGTAATATCTACAAACACACTATTCTGCAGGTTGAGTTCTTTTACGGTTTCAAACCACCGCTCTGGGACAATTTTGGCCCCATTGTCTAAAGCACTGTGCCAGTTATCGAGTTCGATCCCGTTTTCTTCAAAGATCATTTTCTTTGAATTACTCAATCCAACTACTTTAATGTTCAAAAGAAGGTTTTCATACAGGTACTCCTGTTGTTGCCGTATTTGGTCAAGTAATCTGCGACCTACATTTCCTACGCCTACAATAAACAAATGAAGTGTTCTTACCTGACGCTCAAAAAAACGGTAATGCAATGTATTTAAAGCTTTTTTCACATCTTTACTAGCAATAACTGCAGAAATATTACGCTCGGAGGCTCCCTGGGCAATAGCACGAATATTCACATTGTTCTTCCCAAGTGAACTAAACATTTTTCCACTCACTCCCTGATGATTTTTCATATTATCACCAATCACAGCAACAATTGCCAGATCATCTTCTACTAATACCGGGTCTATCTTTCCAAGAGATATTTCGTAAGCGAAAGTATCATTGATAGCAGTCTCTGCAATTGGGATGTCTCCGGATTGTACGGCTACACAAATAGAATGCTCTGAAGAAGCCTGCGTAATTAGGATCACATTTATATTTTCAGAAGAAAGTGTTTCGAATAGTCGTTTTGAAAATCCTGGAATTCCAACCATTCCACTACCTTCCAGAGTTAGTAATGCAATATCCGGTAAATGACTAATTCCTTTTACCGGCCCCTGTTCGTTATTTACTTCTTTATTGACATAGGTACCTATGGCTTCCGGATCAAAGGTGTTCTTTATAACAATAGGAATATTCTTTTCGAGTACCGGACGAATAGTAGGAGGATATAACACTTTGGCGCCAAAATGAGAAAGTTCCATAGCTTCCTGATAGGATAGTTCTTTGACAGGAAAAGCTTGTTTTACCAACTTGGGATTGGCAGTAAACATCCCACTTACATCTGTCCAGATCTCAAGAACAGAAGCATTTAACGCAGCAGCAAGAATCGCAGCAGTAAAATCGGACCCTCCTCTCCCTAATGTAGTAGTATCTCCTTTTGCATTTCTAGACACAAAGCCCGGCATTATGGTAACTTTTGTCTGGGTTGAGTTGAAATAGGCCTGTATGTTCTTCTCGGTTTTTTCAGAAAGCAACTGTGCCCGGGTATAGCTGGAATCCGTGATAATAAGTTCTCGGCTGTCTTTTAATTCGGCATCATTCATTAGTCTTTTCAATCCTTCAGAAATAATAAAAGAGGACAATAACTCTCCAAAACTCAGAACTTTATCTTTTGTCTTTGCCGAAAATTCATTGATAAGATAGATTCCCTGAAGAATATTTTTGAGATTTGCCAGTTGATCTTCAATCTGCAGCAATGAAGTTTCTTTAAGCCCAAGTAAATTTGCAGTATCTAAATGCCGTTCCTTAATAGATTCATACAAATTGAGGTATTTCGCGTCTTTAGAATTAGCCAGTTCTCCTGCTTGTTGCAAAGTATCTGTCATTCCACCTAAAGCAGATACCACAGCAATAACAGTATCTTCTTTAGACTTTGATTGAAGTATCTTTAAAACTTTTAAGATGTTTTCTGAATTCGCTACAGATGTCCCCCCGAATTTAAGTACTTGCACAGGAATTTTCTTTAAATGATTTGGCATTGTAATTATACTAAAAACTGAAACAATTCAGGCTTATCGTTGAGATAATCTTCATAAAAATTATGTTTTTTCATTCGATCGATCAATGGTTGCAACTCTAGAGGAGATTTTAATTCCAGACCTACCACCGCAGCACCATTTTCGCGATTGGTCTTTTTGGTGTACTCGAAGTGAGTTATGTCATCCTCCGGACCCAGAACTTTAGCAACAAATCGACGTAAGACCCCTGCTCGTTGTGGAAACTTAATAATAAAATAATGCTTTAGATTAGAATACAATAAAGCACGTTCTTTTATTTCGGCGGTTCGAGTAATATCATTGTTCCCTCCGCTTATTATACAGGCTATATTTTTTCCTTTAATCTCTTCTGCATAGAGATCCAAAGCAGCAATACTCAAAGCCCCTGCCGGTTCTACAATTATCGCATCCTTATTGTATAATTCAAGCATGGTTTGGCAGACCTTACCTTCCGGAACGACTATAACACTTTCCAATGTTTCTCTACAAATCGAGAAGTTTAAATCCCCTACACGATGTACCGCCGCACCATCCACAAACTTCTCGATATTCTTTAGCGTTGTATTTACATCTTTTTCCAAGGACACTTTCATTGCCGGAGCTCCCTTCGGTTCCACTCCAATAATTTTTGTTTTAGGTGACACCTGTTTAAAAACACTGCTAAGCCCCGATGATAGCCCTCCTCCTCCTACAGGTACAAAAATGTAATCCAAAGGTTGCTGAGATTGTTCTAACAATTCCAATCCAACTGTAGCCTGTCCTTCTATTACTTTTCTATCATTAAAGGGGTGTACAAAGATCTTTTTAAGTTGATTGCATTCTGCCATAGCTAACTCATAGGAATCGTCAAAAGTGTCACCTTCAAGTCTTATCTCTACCATATCCTCTCCAAACATTCTTACCTGTTCAATTTTTTGAAAAGGTGTTGTCGCTGGCATGTAAACGGTCCCTTTAATTTTTAGCAATTTACACGATAAAGCGACTCCCTGTGCATGATTTCCCGCACTGGCACAAACGATCCCCTTTTGTCTTTCCGAAGCAGACAGGGAAAAAATTTTATTATACGCCCCGCGGATCTTATAAGAGCGTACCGCTTGCAGGTCTTCACGCTTAAAAAAAACATTACAGTCAAATTCCTTTGAATAACGTTCACTTCGTGACAAAGGAGTCTCAGTAATAACTTCTTTAAGCTTTACTGCTGCTTGCTTCACACTTTGCAGGGTTGGAAAGTAGGTAGCAATTGTTTCCATATCCTATACTAAAACCGGTTCTTGTTGCACTTTCACATTGATAGATTTCATTTCCTTCATTGCATTTCGGAGTTTTTTTCCAACCTTTTCAATTTCTTGTGATTC
>JANQOS010000073.1 GCA_028285705.1 Altibacter sp. | reverse complement strand
CTCCTGCGAGCTTTAGCTTTTGGTTACTGGTCTCTTCCGTGGCACGACTAATTATCTTCAGGCCATTATTCATTTGGCGGGCAGACAGTACTATAAACAGGTTATCTGCATCACTGGGCAATGCACAAATCAACGTAGACGCCTTCTTTATTCCGGACCTTATTAAACTTTCGTCTTCAATGGCATTACCACGTACAAAGAGGTAGTCTTCATTAGAGTAATGATTTACCACTTCTTCATCTTTTTCAATAATTACGAATGGTTGGTTATATGCTTGCAATTTTTGTGCAGCTTGTTTTCCGTTTCGCCCATAGCCGCATATAATGATATGATTTTCCAGGGATTTGATTTGATTTTCCACTCTTTTTTGTCTTAAATTACCAATGTTGTTTGCACTTAAAATATATTCGGAAATCACTTTAATTGCGTATCCCACAATAAAAATACTGGAAAGGATAAGAAAAGAAGTAAAGACCTTTTCGGCAGGGCTTAAAGGGTGTAGTTCCCCAAAGCCTACCGTAGTTATCGTTATTACGGTCATGTAAATCGCATCGATCCAATTGTATTCGTATTCAAAAAGAAATTTGAAGCCGAAGACTCCTACAAAGAACACAAGAACGAGAAGAAATAAAGCTCCGGTTATTTTAGATTGAAATACCTTACTCATAGATCAAAAACTGAAGTTCTTTTTGTAAACACTAAGTCTTTTAATTTCAATAAAAATGCTATCGTCAGGTAGATGGCAAAACCAATACCCATTGTTGCGAAAGACACATAAATAAAGAACAAACGCACACTCTTTGCACGCATTCCCAGACGGTCTGCCAAACGTGAGCTTACATAAAACCCCCTTTTTTCAAGATAATGGCGAATTTTATATATGGCTTGTAACATAGCTGCAAATTACTACTTTTAACTGAATATTTACTTTGCAATTTTAACCTTTTATTATTGAGTTTCCAATAGCGCAATCCAAACAACGATTGGCACCGCAATAGTTATTTTTATGTTGGAGCAACGCCTGGCTTTCCAAGGCGTTTTTAGAAGCAGGCAATATTTGGTCAAATTTTTCAATGATCGAATTTTCTTCTGAAGGTAACACAGAAGCTAATTGTAACAGGTCTTCAGAAATAGTTGTACCCGTGTGTAATGCATAGCAAAACTTTATAGGAATGACCGTATTGATCAATATCAGGTCAATAAACTTCTTTGTTAACCTTTTTTTTCGTTTTGCCGAAGCAAGGTCAAAATTATAATGTGTGTCCCAATATGTGCTTGCGGATATATCGAACAGTGTATATAATTGATCTGGTGTCGTTGCTGAAATAATTTCGGAGAACAGGTTTTGTCTTGTATGATACAATACCGAAAGTTGAGATAGCCGAATGGTTGGAAAATTGGAAGGGCGCAATCTGAAAAATTTGGGATCTACTACCGCTTTGCTATCTAACTCAAACTTATACTTTGTATAGGCGTATGTCCTTTGAAGTTTTATAAAATAATGGTCTTCTTTATCCTTATCCAGCATACCTGCCTGTCCAAAAAGTACAGCTTCCAACTCCAACAGGTCACAGCTAATTTTTCTTATAACAGAAAAGTCCAGGGATTTTGCAATACTCAAAAAAGCATCTCCATTTATTTTTAATCCAAAATTCTTAGATAGCATTCTAAAGAGTATCGCTTCCCAATGATTGTTTGTAATGTTTAATTCCTGTAAAATAACTTCGGCCTTTTGCTGTAGTCTTTCAACATATAATCGTTCCTTCCAATTGCTCAGGATAAAAGGATCAATCTTTGGAAGATCATTTTCGCAATTGATCCATATATGTTTTTTTGAAAACAGGTTTTCATAAGCTTCAAGTGAGGCTTTATTAACTATTTCCTTTAATTGAAGTGCAGGAACAGGTGTATTATCCTTCCGGTAGACTTCGGTATCATGCTCCCAGACAATGTGTAATATTACATTATCATACTTGTCGTCTTTTTCATGATGATGTTCATACCAATGAGAAGACCTTACATGTATCTCTACATTCCCTGCCCATAATTGATCATCAATAGAAAGTTGTGCATTAAAAAAATCCGGTCCGGAACTCAAGTTATGCTGCCCGGGGTTTATAACTTCTATAAACTCTCCTTGAATTGTTGTTAACTCCCGCGCATCAAATTTTTGAAACTTCCACACATAGTGCAGGAAATCTTCTTTCATTTTTCGAATAATTTGAAGGGAGTTCAGTTTCAGAGAACGGTTAAAAATAAAAAATCCTGCTTAATAAGCAGGATCTAATTGTATAGATTTCAAAAAAACTAGTCTATGTAACCCATTTTTTTCATCCAATCCTCGTTAAACATTTTACCAACGTAGCGACTTCCGTGGTCATGGAAAAGGACCACTACCACATCATCTTTTGTAAAATGTTCCTTAAGCTGCAATACTCCTTTCATGGCAGCTCCTGCAGAATTACCCAGAAACATCCCTTCTTCCTTAGCCAGTCGTTGGGTATAAATGGCAGCATCTTTATCTGTAACTTTTGTAAATCCTTCAATGAGGCTAAAGTCCACATTCTCCGGAAGGATATCTTCGCCTATTCCTTCGGTAACATAGGGATATATCTCTTTTTCATCGAATTCACCGGTTTCATGGTATTTCTTAAAAACCGAACCATAGGTATCTACTCCCCAAACTTTTATTTCGGGATTTTGTTCTTTTAAATATTTTCCTACTCCGGATACAGTACCGCCGGTCCCTACACCTACCACAAAATGGGTAACTTTACCATCGGTCTGTTTCCAGATCTCCGGGCCGGTACTCTCATAATGTGCTTTCGCATTGCTAGGATTGTCATATTGATTTACATACCAGGAGTTAGGTGTTTCTTCGCCCAAACGCCTGGACACAGAATAATAAGATCTGGGGTCGTCCGGCTCTACATCTGTTGGACATACGACAACCTCGGCACCCACTGCTTTGAGGATGTCCATCTTTTCCTTGGATTGTTTATCGGAGATCACAAAAATACATTTGTAACCTTTCACAATAGCTGCAAGTGCCAGCCCCATCCCTGTATTACCACTGGTTCCTTCAATAATGGTCCCGCCGGGCTGTAATCTTCTGTCTGCCTCGGCATCTTCGATCATTTTTAAGGCCATTCGGTCCTTTGTAGAATTTCCCGGGTTAAATGTTTCGTATTTTGCGAGTACCAAAGCCGGAATGTCTTCGGCTAATTTATTGATTTTTACCAGCGGTGTATTGCCAATGGTCTCTAATATATTCTTTGCGTATTCCATTCTAATTTTTTAGTGACACCCCTCTGCCAAGGCTTAGGAGTACGAAGGTGCAAAGGTACAAAAGCACTTTGACTTAAGCACCCGATTATTCAAATCGAATGGCCCTAACAGGAGAAATTTTAGCAATGATATAGGAAGGAAGTAAAAGCATTAACAAACAAAGCACGAATGT
>JANQOS010000069.1 GCA_028285705.1 Altibacter sp. | reverse complement strand
CCTGAATTGTGATTTTTCAGAATTTGGCGGTATTAAGGACCCAAGCCAATTTGGTTTTCTTCCAACCCTGGAAACAGCGTGCTTTATACTTGGCGGCCATGACCTAAAAACCAGGTTTCGTTTTCTTTCTTTAATCACCGGCGATCATATATTATATAAAAGAGGAATCCTGGTAGTTGATGCAGAACAAGAATTTGGAATTCATCAAAAACTAAAGGTCTCTGCGGAATACCTTGGACTATTTACAATTGGAAAGAGAGAATTACCACAGTATAGTACTAAATTTCCGGCTAAAGAAATTAAGACAGATATGGAGTGGGAACACCTTATTGTTGAAGATAAGGTAGCTGAAGACCTAACTGAAATAAAGGAATGGTTGATACATAGTGACCGTATACTGAAAGACTGGAATCTGGAGAAAAATTTAAAAGCGGGGTATCGTTCGCTGTTTTATGGGTCTCCCGGAACAGGAAAAACGCTTGCAGCTACCCTATTGGGAAAAGAAACCAAACGCCCGGTCTTTAGGGTAGATCTGTCATTAGTCGTTTCAAAATACATAGGAGAAACAGAAAAAAACCTGGGACGCCTTTTTGATGAGGCAGAGCACAAAGACTGGATCTTGTTTTTTGATGAGGCAGATGCGCTTTTTGGGAAAAGAACACAAACCAAAGGTGCGAACGATCGGTATGCCAACCAGGAAGTAGCTTATTTATTACAGCGAATAGAAGATTTTTCGGGCCTGGTTATCCTTGCTACTAACATTCAAACCAATATTGACCAGGCATTTTCAAGGCGCTTTCAAAGTATGGTACACTTCCCCAAACCGGGGATTAAACAAAGAAAAATGCTATGGAACATCTTATTTAACGGAAACTTTAAATTAGAGTCTGGTATTGATTTTGACGAGCTTGCCGCGACCTACGAGCTTACCGGGGGTGAAATGATCAATATTCTACGCTATTGTGCTCTGGAAGCTGCCAAAAGAGACGAAAAGAAATTAATTTTAAAAGATATTACTACTGCTATTCGAAGGGAATACAGTAAACAAAATAAAACCATTTAGTTATGCCACAACAAGTATGTATGGGAGCTATGATGACCTGCTCCTTTGGAGTTGCACCCTCCTCTTTGATCGTCTTACCACAAAACAAGGTTATGACCAGCAATATGCCGGCTGCCAATATCATGGACAATAAACCTATTGTAAATATTCCTCCTTTTGGGATGTGTTCCTCTCTTGCCAATCCAACGGTAGCTGCTGCTACCACAGCAGCCCTGGGAGTATTGACACCCATGCCTTGCGTCCCTGTAACTGTCGCCCCATGGGCTCCGGGTAGTCCTACGGTAATGCTGGCAAATATGCCTGCTTTAAACAATACTTGTACACTTAACTGTACGTGGGGGGGAGTAATTACTATTTCGCAACCGGGGCAGATGCAATGTGAAGTGGCTTAGGATATAAAAGAACAGTATTTGATTGTTAGATTAGTTTATCAATTTTACCGCCAACCATATAATCTTGTATGCCAGGATTTGTATGCCGTAAGATCGGCCGTTGTGTTTGCATGTTCGGTACTACTGTCATCATCTGAGTGATGCCCTCTAATCCTTCGTTGTGAATACTGTCTGCAGAATGCATTTACCTTAGCTTCAGTGATATCGTTTCTTCTTACCCATCCGGGCCTGTAACGTTGCATATTGGTCCAGGATGAGGATTCTTCCCGTGCAACTGTAGTTCTTCTTGCTTGTGCTCTTCTTCTATTGGGGTGTCGCGAACATCTGGAAGTATGTCCGCTTCTTCTCCCGCATTCCGAGCAAACTAATTGTGCCACTTTTTTTTGTAAAGTAACCTCATTTGAAACATTTTCAGTAATCCCTGCACAAGACGCACAATTACAACTTTTAGAATGCGCTTGCCTTTGAATGGTACCCGAAGTAGCTTTATTCCCCATTACATCAGCTTCTTTTTCCAGGGTCTTATCATCGTTTATATTTTCACCTTTTACTTGTATTGTAGGCTTTACTCTCCCCTGTTTTTGCTGCACAACATGCCATGCTTCATGAGGTAAATGTTTTTCCTGCCCTGAAGCCAGATGTATATTGGTTCCTTGTGCAAAAGCGTGTGCCTGTAACTGGGATGGTTTTGGAGAATTATAATGCACCTTTACATCATCCATTGAATGGCCGGAAAGATTTTCAATTCCTGTTTTTAGTTGATCCGGCAAGCCGGTCTTGTTTTCTTTTTTCTGAATAGGTTTGGAAGCCGTAAACTCATTTGCATTTTCCTGTAGCTTTTTTAGTTGCATATTTTCCTGACGATTGTCCTTGAATGCATACGATTGATGCTTTGTTTCTTGTCCGGAGCTTTTTGTTGACTGTGGCGGCTTCTCTCTTTTACGGGTACGCTCATTCATGGCTAATTATTTTATGTAGCTAATTTTAACTAACTATTTCAAGTTAACTACAAAGCCCTTATAATCAAATACGTATAACTACTTAATTTTTATTGATTATCTCCTGTACCCGCCCCTTGACTAGAATTTGAAACCTCTTTAATATAGAAAAAAGCTTCATTGGAATTATCAGAGAACAAAATACGGTTTTCTTCTTCCATGATTAGGTTTCCGCCATTTTTTAAAATTTTGCCTTTGACCTTTTGCATATCTTTAACGCCAAATGTACATATCCAATATTCAAACTTCCCTTTATATATATTAGGGGCCTCCAAAATATCTGTAATATGTTCACCCTTACTATTTATAACAGTATAAACTCCTTGTTGATCCCTTATAATTTTCCAATCAAAAATTTCCTGATAAAATGGAATAACGTTTTCTGCATTAGAAACGTGTAGTTCATTCCATATTAAGGTGTTTTCTGTGTTTTTCTTTCTTATGTTTTTTAATTTATCACCCTCATAGATAGTAAACCCCGCGCCTTGAGGGTCTCTAATTAGGGCAATTTTTCCATAGTCTTCCAGCTCATAATTTATTTCAATAATTCCACCCAGTTGTTTTGCCTTTTCGACTATTCTGCCAACACTTTCCACCCGGAAGTATGTCATCCAAAAATGAGGCATCCGCATTTGCTTAAATTTTTCAGGGGTTTCATACAATCCGGCAACCTCATCATTATTTAAGTAAGCACTGTAATAGTCATTGCTTTTGTAATACTTCCATCCAAAAACTTTCTCATAGAATGGAATCGTCTTTTCGGGTGAATAGGTAGACAAATCTGCAAAAAAAGGATTGTTTGGTTTCATAGCTCTTTAGTTATTTTAATAATTGAAGAATTTCTACTTATCCTTTAGGCATCCAATCCGGTGGTTTTATGAATGCAAGCAGTTTGTTTTGAAATCCTTTAATTTGTTTTAGTTTTCTAAAAAAACGTGAAATTCCGTGAAAAAATACATTTATAGGGTTTACGCTGTTTAAAGGTTCTGAAATTCCATATATGACTTTTTCTTTTTCAGGTTCAAAAGTACCAAGCATTCTGTCCCAAATAATTAAGATCCCCGCATAGTTTTTATCCCAATATTGACGGTTAGAGCCGTGGTGCACTCTATGGTGTGATGGCGTATTAAAAATATACTCTACAGGTTTGGTGAGCTTACCAATGATCTCGGTATGAAGCAATGTCTGAAAAACCTGTACAAATACTTCAGAAAGTATCACCAAAATGGGATCAAAACCTAATAATACCAACGGCAATGAAAATAATACCGGTAAGATAGCGTCAAATGGTCCAAACCTATATGCCACAGACAAATTAAAATGAGGTGAGCTGTGATGTACAGTATGTGTGGCCCAGCCAATGCCTATACGATGCATCATTCTATGTTCCCAGTAATAAGCAAAATCTGCTAATAATACACAGGTAATAATAGTGACCCAATTTAGCTCTAAGTGAGGTAGGCTAAGGTTTTCATAGATCCAAAAATAGAGTTTTGTTACAGCTAAAATTCCAATGATAATCTCAATTAGAAGAAAAGCACCAAATGTGGTTACGTTAGCAATACTATCCAGAATGAGGTTCTTGCTTAATTTTTTAAGGTAAGCGTACCGTATGAGCTCTAATATAAAGAAAGGAATTATAAGATACATCAAACTTAGATCATTGAATACATGAAACCAATAGTCCACATCAATCCACTTGAGTTCTTTAGATAAAAATTCGATCATCGTTTAATTTCTTTTCCAGATTTCCATATCACTATAGCCATAATAGTCATATTTTAATTCAAAGGTATTTTCATCTAACATATTAATAGTACATTCCACATTATAAATCTCGCCTTCATGTTCAATCCTATATGTTCCATCTCCCCTATAACCATCAAACGATTTTATAATTAGGGCCTTATCTCCTTCTGCTTTTTGAGAGTTCCCTTTTTCATCTAAATATTGAGATGTATAAGCATTGAATCTACTCCCCTCTTTTTTAATTTCATATACAATAGAGCCTTTAAAGACTTTACTGTTATAAGTAACTTTCCACTTACCGGTAATGAAATCCGTGTTTTGGTCGTAAGTCTTTTCATTTTCTGAAATGATATCTTCTGTGATTACATCTTCGGTCTTATAATTGTACCCGGAATTTTTTGAAGCATATGTTACCAAATGTGCACAGCCGGCAATGAGAATGACAATAGCCAGACTTCTAAATAGCAATGTTGAATTTTTCATTAGTTATTATTTTTTACAAAAGTCTGGTGATTTATTGATTGATTTTTTGATATATATCAAAAAATCATGTTTTTGCTCGTAGCCTGCTCAATGTCTCTTGTGAGACAC
Organism: Altibacter sp.; assembly: GCA_028285705.1. Classification (GTDB taxonomy): domain Bacteria; phylum Bacteroidota; class Bacteroidia; order Flavobacteriales; family Flavobacteriaceae; genus JANQOS01. The sequence goes on along the minus strand of JANQOS010000069.1, from coordinate 4,507 downwards.
CCAAAAAGGAAGCGATATAGCCTAGTTTTACTCTCAATTCTATATCCGGAAAATAATGTAGTAGTAATTCGTACTTTTCTTTGGCAGACAAAAATGACCATCCCTTGGAAAACTCATCAATAAAAGTTAGCATTTCTTCGGCTAGCAATCGGGCAAAATTGCCAAAAGGCGGGAAGTCTGCTATAAGTTTCTGATAATCCTTATGACTTATCTGGTATAAAACACCGTCTTCCAGGCATTCTATTTCTTCAAAGCTTTGCTTTTGGGCATAAAAGCTGTACCAGGATGTAATGAAATGTTTTTCCGAATAGAACCACGAAGATATTTGTTTATCATCAAGGTAATAGTAGCTGTGCAAAATTCCTTTTTCTATGAAATACAGGCTATTGGCTCTGTTTCCCTGTATAAGGATCTTTTCTCCTCGCTTTACCTCCTTTACTTCAAAATCGTTTATAATTCTTTGTTGTAGTTCCGGGCTTAAAAAACATCTATTACTTATTTCCTGAAGTAAATTTTGCATTGTCTGTATTTTCCGTTGAAATTGAAACCCAATTTAGCAAAAAAAGGGCCACTCTTAGTATCAAGCAGCCCTCTTGTATTATTTCCCAAGCATCAACAGCTCATTTACCACCACCTCGGTGACATAACGTTTCTGTCCGTCTTTATCTTCATAACTTCGAGATGTTAATTTCCCTTCGATAGCGATCTCCTTTCCTTTAGTTACATATTGCTCCACGATCTCTGCCGTCTTGTTCCATGCAATCAGATTGTGCCATTGCGTATCGGTTACCTTTTCGCCCTCGGCATTTTTATAGGTGTCATTGGTGGCAAGCGAAAATTTTGCCAGTTTCTTTCCGGATTCCAATGTGATGATCTCCGGATCGTTTCCTAAGTTTCCAATCAACTGTACTTTGTTTCTAAGCGTGTTCATATTAATTAAATTTTAATGCCTGCTTGTTAGCAGACGGGTTAAACAGTTAAGACCATTGAACCATGATGATTCAACAGTGCAAATATGAAGCAGCCTGCAAGAACGAGTCGGTTGTTACCTATTTACTATCGTTTATAGTCGTTTGCAAATGTTTGTAGTCGTTTGAAAGTATATACAAGGGGAGCTATAGGGGTACTTATATATCAAAATGTACATTTTAACATTAATTTTGTAACTTACTGATTATCTTTTATTTAAATATTACGTTATGAAAACCAAAAACATTTTGATCGGCTTGATTTCTATAGCAATAATTGTTTCTGTAGCATATGCTTTTTTTTGGTGTAGTGGGGAATGTGAAACCAGACAATGTACAGTACAAAACCCCTGTACTGTTAACGGGAAAGTTTACGCTAAAGGGGAAATATGTGTTACTGAAGGATTACTATGTGATGATGGGGTTTTTAGGGACTGCCATTGTAATACAAGAATAATTGGAGCCGGAGCAGCTAACTACCGCCCAACTTGTGATTGTAATTAATAGATTGCTTTTTAATTTTCTAACTTTTGTACTAATATTTAGTTTTTCTTAGACAAAAAAGTCTTTAAAAGCAATAAAACTGTATTTAACTACAAGGTGCCGGATAATAGGTGCGTACCTGAGAAACACTTTCACATCCGGTTACATTATCAATTTTCCGCAATCTTATGTAGATAGTATTAGGCACTTCACTTGGAGGAAATGAAACCCAAAACAGAGCCGGACAAGTACAAAAAGGATTAAGCAATGTATTTGCAACAATTTGGTTGATGTCTCCCGTGTGCTGGACAAGATTTCCGGTCACTACATCAAAATAACTAATATCGATATAGGATTGATGCGTATTTGTAAATCCAAAATTATAAAATGATCTAACCCCAAAATATACGTTATACCAATAATCACATGGTGGGTTTATAAAATTTTGGTACGTTCTTATTGCAATACTGTCATCCGGGGGGCAACCTGTAAAATTAAAGTTTAAGGACGACCCTGTATTTACTAATGGTATACGTGTTTCTGAATTTTCAGCTAATTTTTCAAGTTCCGTAAAATCAATAGAGGTGGGTTCGATGTCATTCCTAAACAGGCCTTCAAGGTTTTCTTCACTTTCAATTTTATTTGACAGGTCCTCCAACCGGTTACTTTCTACATCACAAGATGTGATAAGTAATGCAGCTAACACGCTGAACAATTTCAATAGCTTAGTTTTCATAATATTGTTTTTTTAAAGGTAGTAATTTTATTCTTCCTTTTGTGTACTCATACTCCCGTAATATCTTTGGATCCTACCTAAAAACTAAAATACGACACATAAAAAAGCCTAGTACTATTCTCTGTATATTTGTGTAAAAGGATTAGATCATAAATGATATTAAAAGTTTATAATGAATTTCAATTTTGATACAGATTATACCCTAGAAAACGAAGTAGCATTACTTCGGCCATTGACCATGGAAGATATGGAGCACCTGTCTGTATATTCTATTTACGAACCACAGATCTGGGACTATTCCATAACACCGGCCAATGGACTCGAGAACCTAAAAAAGTACATAAAGCTTGCTTTGCAGGGAAGAGCATCAAAAACTGCCTATCCTTTTATTGTTTTTGACAAGCGAGTGCAAAAATATGTTGGTAGCACACGCTTCTATGACATTCAGGAAGCTCATAATACTACCCAGCTGGGATTTACCTGGTACGGCAATGAGTTCCAGGGAACCGGTTTAAACAAAAACTGTAAATATCTTTTATTGGAATTTGCCTTTGAAAAAATAGGTTGGGAACGAGTTGAATTTAGGGCCGATGCAGCAAATCAACGAAGCATTGCCGCTATGAAAAGTATTGGTTGCACCGTAGAAGGTATTTTAAGGAGTAATTATAAAAACCCCACAAGGAGAAGAGACAGCATTGTATTAAGTATTCTTCAGGATGAATGGTTTGCCAATGTAAAAAAGGACCTTGCTGAAAAATTACTTCGTTATGAATCTTAATACAGAACGATTGTTAATTTCTGAAATCACTTCAGAAGATATCAGTGACATTCATAATATAAACAGTTATGAAGTCGTAGCACAATTCAATACTATTGGAATTCCTGAAGTGCTTTCGGACACACAAAAACTATTACAGCCTATTCTTGATGACCAATTAAAGAAAGTGAGAACTTGGTATTTATGGGTGATCCGGAAAAAAGGTACTTCTGAAGTTATTGGTCAAATTGGGATGATCATATCTGCAAAAAAATACAATAAGGCGGAGATCTACTATAGCCTGCTTCCGTCTCAATGGAGAAAAGGATATGCCACCGAAGCGGTTAAAGAGATCATTAGATTTGGATTTAACACATTGCAACTGCACCGTATTGAAGCCGGTGTCGCTACTGAAAATGCCGCTTCTATCAAAATTTTAGAAAAAATTGGGATGACCCGGGAGGGATTGCACAGAAAAATATTACCATTAAAATCGGGCTGGACAGATAACTACGGATATGCTATCTTAGAGGAGGACAAAAGAATGTACTAAAATATGAGTGATTACCACATAAAGAACCTGGAAGAATACTTTCAGGTCTATAGAAGATCGGTTCAAGACCCCGAGTCATTTTGGGCATCAATAGCAGAAGAACATTTTGTTTGGCAGAAAAAATGGGACAATGTACTTTCCTGGGATTTTACCAAACCCGAAATAAAATGGTTTGAAGGGGCCCAGCTCAATATTACCGAAAATTGTATTGACCGCCATTTAGCTGCCAGAGGCGATAAAACAGCAATACTTTTTGAGCCTAACGATCCAAATGAAGAAGCCCGGCATATAAGTTACCGGGAATTACATGATAACGTATGCAGATTTGCCAATGTATTACGGTCACAAGGAATTTCCAAAGGCGACCGCGTTTGTATCTACTTACCCATGATCCCCGAACTGGCTTTTTCGGTACTGGCCTGTGCCCGTATTGGCGCTATTCATTCGGTAGTATTTGCCGGTTTTTCGGCTACGGCACTTGCCACACGTATTAACGATTCGGACTGTAAAATGGTGATCACCAGTGATGGCTCTTTCAGGGGAAATAAAACCATAGACCTTAAAGCAATTGTAGATGAGGCTTTAAAAAATTGTCCCTGTGTTGAAACGGTTCTGGTGGCTAAACATATTAATTCTAATATACAACTAAAAGAAGGCCGTGACAAATGGTTACATCCTTTATTGAATACCGCTCCTAAAGAGTGTATCCCCGAAACTATGGCTGCTGAAGACCCTCTATTCATTCTCTATACTTCGGGCTCTACCGGAACACCCAAAGGAATGGTCCATACCACTGCCGGTTATATGGTCTATACCGCCTATACTTTTAAGAATGTTTTCCAGTATGAAGAAGATGAGGTGTATTGGTGTACTGCAGATATTGGCTGGATTACCGGGCATAGCTATATTATTTACGGCCCCCTGGCCAATGGTGCTACAACAATTATGTTTGAAGGTGTTCCTTCATATCCGGATTGGGGGCGTTTTTGGCAGATTGTTGAGAAGCATCG
>JANQOS010000031.1 GCA_028285705.1 Altibacter sp. | reverse complement strand
TAATGACGATTGTAATCACGACTGTAATAGTCCTATACATATGTTTCTACTATTAGAATATGATGCAATTAAAAAAGCCTTCCGTATTTGGGAAGGCTTTTAAAAATATTTATAATTTTCTATACCATTCCCTATCGCCGTAAAATAATTACAGTGACAATAATAGAAGTGGTATTTAAAATTTGTGTTCTCATTTGTTGCTTCAAATATTCAGAAAAATATTTTTGTAATCCTAATAATTTCAAAAAATAAATATTTTTTCATTCTTTCCAATTGTATTTTTTTACTTTTGCTGCGTACCAAATAAGAGGAAAGATTTGACTGATTGCAACCTCTATAAAAAATGCTAAAGGCAGTGTAAACTACCTTGGGCGTGTTCGTCAAATCATCACAAAATATTAATTAAAAATACTTGCAATGGCATATTTATTTACTTCGGAAAGTGTTTCTGAAGGTCACCCGGATAAAGTTTCAGATCAAATCAGTGATGCTTTATTGGACCATTTTTTAGCCTTCGATCCCAATTCTAAAGTGGCATGTGAAACATTGGTAACGACGGGACAGGTGGTTTTGGCCGGAGAAGTAAAAAGTGATACCTATCTCGATGTGCAAACCATTGCAAGGGATGTGGTAAATAAAATTGGATATACAAAAGGCGCCTATCAATTTAGTGGAGATTCTTGCGGTGTAATTTCTCTTATCCATGAACAATCACAGGATATCAATCAAGGAGTGGATCGTTCCAGTAAAGAAGAACAAGGTGCGGGAGACCAGGGGATGATGTTTGGATATGCTACTAAAGAAACCGCCAATTATATGCCTTTGGCCCTGGATATTTCACATAAGATATTATTAGAGTTAGCAGCGCTTCGCCGCGAAAATAATGAGATTAAATATTTACGCCCGGATTCGAAAAGCCAGGTTACCATAGAATACAGTGACGATAATATTCCTCAAAGGATCGTAGCTATTGTGGTTTCAACACAGCATGATGACTTTGACGAAGACGAAGTAATGCTCGCAAAAATCAAGCAGGATATTATTGAAATCCTTATTCCAAGGGTTAAAGCAAAATTGCCTCAATATGTTCAGGAGTTGTTCAATGATGATATTACCTACCACATTAACCCCACAGGGAAATTTGTAATTGGTGGGCCACATGGAGATACCGGACTCACCGGACGTAAAATCATTGTAGACACCTATGGAGGTAAAGGTGCACACGGAGGTGGAGCTTTTAGCGGTAAAGACCCTAGTAAAGTAGATAGAAGTGCTGCATATGCCGCCCGCCATATCGCTAAAAATCTGGTAGCAGCCGGTATTGCAGATGAAGTCCTGGTACAAGTATCCTACGCCATAGGGGTGGTTGAACCAACTTCCATTTTAGTGAATACGCACGGAACATCTCATGTTGACAAAACCGATGGCGAAATCGCAAAAATTACTGCTGAAATATTCGATATGCGACCGGCCGCAATAGAAAGCAGACTAAAACTTCGCAACCCAATCTACCAGGAGACTGCTGCCTATGGCCATATGGGCAGAGAACCGAAAACCGTAACTAAAGTCTTTGAAAGTCCTTACAATGGTAGTGTAACCAAAGAGGTGGAACTGTTTACCTGGGAGAAGCTGGATTATGTGGACAAGGTTCGCAATGCCTTCGGATTGTAGGGTTTAAAGGATTTATTATTGTTTCGTAGCTCCAATAACATTTAAAAAACATTTTTTTGAATTTTGGAAAAACCGCTCTCAATATCAGAGCGGTTTTTTACATTTATAGAAATTTAGAGGCCATGAAAAAATTATTTCACATTGTTGGTATTGCTATAATTACAACAGCCATACTATTTTCCTGTAAAAATAAAATTGAAGAAACCGAAACTGTAATTCTATGGGAGCCATATGATGAAACTGAAGAAATCGCCAAACAACAGGATCATGAAAAAGAAAGAATGAAATTTAAACTGATCCAGTCTAAGTTTTTAGATAAAAATGAGGTGTTTCAGCATTTGTATAATGAAGTTAGCGGTTTTTCGGAAGAACGTTACCTGCAACTAAAGCCTCTTATCTTTGAGCAGGATATTCCCACTATTCAAAACCATATTCACAATGGGGACTTTACATATGAAGAGCTAACTCTTTTTTATTTAAAGCGTATTTACAAATATGAACTTGACCCTGAAAAAACACTTCATACCATCATCGCTTTAAATCCCCGGGTTCTAGACCAGGCAAGAGATAGAGATAAACTTAGAAATAACAAAGCACAACATCCTGTATATGGGATGCCTGTTTTATTGAAAGACAATATCAATACTGAAAATATGGGAGCTACTGCCGGGGCTGTGGTACTGGAAAATACTGCTCATCCCAAAAGCGCTTTTCATGTTTCGCAATTAGAGAAAAACGGCGCCCTTATTTTGGGGAAAGTGAACTTAAGTGAATGGGCCTATTATTTTTGCTCCGGATGCCCGTTGGGTTACAGCGCTATAGGCGGACAAACACTTAATCCTTACGGAAGAAAGGTCTTTGAAACCGGTGGAAGCAGTGCAGGTAGTGGTACGGCAATTGCTGCAAATTATGCGGTTGCTGCAATTGGGACCGAAACTGCCGGCTCAATTATTTCTCCATCGAGTCAAAACTCTTTGGTAGGATTAAAACCTACTATCGGTGTACTCAGTCGGTCCGGTATCGTACCCATTTCTCATACTTTGGATACTCCCGGGCCCATGACCAAAAATGTGATTGACAATGCTATCCTCTTAGATGCAATGGCAGGAAAAGACCCGGAAGATGAAGTGACAATTACCAAAACAACGTCTTATGTACTTGAAAATAAAATAGACCACCTAAAAGGAAAAAGACTTGGTGTTATAAGGGAATTACTTGATGATTCCATTTATAGGGCTACTGTAAAAAAACTGGAAGCTCAGGGGGCAATTCCAATAGAATATGACCCTCCGGAATCATCACTCGAAGGTTTCTTAACGCTTCTAAATCTCGAAATGAAAGAAGACCTTCCATTGTATCTTAAAAAATATGTTACCGGTATTGGGGAAATAAAAACGATGGAGGACATAATGGCATTCAACAAAAAAGACAGTATCTATCGTATGCCTTATCATCAAGGCGTTTTTGATGGGATTATGGAAGATACTACTTCGGTAACCGATTTTCAGATCATTCGGAACAGGCTTCTTGAAAATGGCAATACTTTTTTTCAACAACCTATGAAAATGCACCAATTAGATGCTATTCTCTCTATTAATAACTATCATTCGGCGTATGCAGCCGTCGGTTTGCATCCCTGTTTGGCTATTCCAATGGGATATAAAGAATCCGGCGAACCCATTGCAATTACATTGATCGCATCTCCTTTTATGGAAAAAGACCTTCTTCATTTAGGGTATTCAGTAGAAAGAGTTTTGAATGCAAGGCAGTTTCCAAAAGGATATGAAAATTAAATTAGAGTATTCCTTACTTATTTTAATTTTCAAAAATTTCAAAGTAAAATTTATTGAATAATTATTTTAAAGAGCTTTAAGTTTTATTGCACTGATAAACATGATTATTACTGTTTTGGTAGATCAAAATGCCATAAAAAAGTGCATTAAAATCTAATTTATTTTTGTTTTTATTAATTTAATTCTTTTTAATATGGCGAGAGTAAAAAACATTAATGGAACTTCTCAATATGCGTGCAGTTGTGGAAGTTGGCTAAAGCATTGGGAAAAAATTTCAAAGGAAAAGTCTAATTATTGTTCCGAAGCAACTTGTATTAATAAAGCTTCCGTTGGATCACATGTTCAAAAGGTTAGTGTTTATGATTCAAGTTGGTATATAGTACCGCTTTGTGATTCTCATAATAAAAGTTCAGGAAATTTGGATATAAGAAATACTACTCTTATTTCTGCAAGCAAATCAAAAACTTGTGGTTAATTAAGGTATATCCCTCTTACTTGCCCTCCTTTTATTTTTAATCAGTGTTTTGTATAAAGCTGTGCATAGTTACCTTAAATTATATTGTAGTTTTTAGCCTTTTGGACAGCTTCAATTTTGCTATGGACCTGCAATTTTTTATAAATATTCTCAATATGTTTTCTCACTGTACTTGGAGATAGAAATAAATTTTCGGCAATGGCAGTATAACTCAATCCTTTGCTTAATTGTTCCAAAACCTCAATTTCCCGTTTAGAAAGTGATATTTCTTCCTGATCCTTCGGATTTTGGATATTGATAGGGTTTCTCAACAATTTAAGTGTCTTTAGGGCAATAGAAGGATTCATTGCGGCACCTCCATTAAGTGTTTCCCGAATTCCGTTATGAAGATCCCCGGGCTTGATCTCTTTAAGCAAATAACCATCTGCTCCTGCTTTTATAGCATTGAAGATGTTCTCATCGTTATCAAAAACCGTAAGCATGATGATCTTAATCTGGGGATATTTTTGTTTTACCATCTGCGTAGTCTCGATTCCGTTCAGTACCGGCATTTCTATATCCATTAAAATTACATCAATATTGTGGTTTTCCTCTAGTTTGGTAAGCAGTTCGCTTCCATTTAGAGCGGTATGCTTTATGGAAATATCATCAAAAAAAGAAAGTTTTTCCTTAATGGCATGGATCAAGAAACTATTATCATCTACAATGGCGATTTTTAAACTCATGGGCAAGCTGTTTTATAAATATAAACAAAATTATGAAGTCTCCCAGCACATTAAAATAAGGCAAATGCCCTAT
>JANQOS010000059.1 GCA_028285705.1 Altibacter sp. | reverse complement strand
AAGTATGTATAGCGATTATGGAAGCTCCGGCATTTGGATTGGTTTACTTGCAGGGCTTACCGCATCTGCAGCAATGCTTTTCATTAGATTTAATTATCTTTCGAAAAGATTGATAGAAAACGCAGTTAATTAATTATCAAATAATCTGAGATCATGGATTTTCCAAAATATTTACTGGGTGACAATACAGATTACCCTACGGCTATCTTTGTAATTCATACCGAATTTCCCCGCTTTATTATAAACCTGGAAAATGATGAGGTAGAGTGGCTGGAAGAATTTGATAATCATGACCAAAAGGAACTGGAATCCGAAACCGAAAATTACATAAGAGAAGCTACCCAATTTTACGACCGGGAGATCTCCCGTTACGAAGATGATTGAGGAACTATTAAAATATGACTCCGAGCTATTCTTGTTCCTCAATTCATTGGGAAACGAAAACTGGGATGGGTTCTGGCAAATAGTTACTGCTAAGTGGTCATCTATTCCACTCTATGTTATTTTACTCTATCTGGTATATAAACACTATGGAATTAAAGCAACTGTTATTATTGTCGTTAGCGCAGCTTTAATGATTACTGCTACGGATCAACTCGCTAACCTTTTTAAATATGGGATACAACGTCCACGACCCTGTCAGGTTGAAAGCCTGCAGGATATAATGCGATTTGCTGCCGAACGATGTGGCCGCTACGGATATTTTTCTGCACATGCTGCAAGTTCTATGGCTGCAGCAGTTTTCTTGGGATTACTGCTTAAGGAATGGTACCGCTATTTACCATTCTTATTACTTCTTTGGGCCATTGTAATTGCATACAGCCGTATCTATTTGGGAGTACACTACCCTTTAGATATAATTACCGGGATGTTTTTTGGAGGAATCCTGGGGTGGATATTCTTTCAATTGCAAAGTTGGGCACGAAAAAAACTTATTCCTCCTTCTTGATGAGGTAAAGATCACGGTATAGGCGGGTTTTATGAGAGCGGTCTTCTTTACCTTTGGCATTCATATCATAGTAAGTGACCTTTTCTATGGAATAACCTTCAAATGTCTTAAAAAAATCTGCAGTTTCATCTTCGGTCACTAAAACACCAAATGTTGCTTCGGAAGGAATAACAATTCCATCTTCTTTTTTAAGCACCTCAATAGTATCTCCGTAATCCCAGATAAGTTCCGGAGTAAAGAAAGAATACTCATACACTTCCAGATTTGTTTCATTTTGCCATGAATTTAATTGTGAAAGGCCCTTGTATTCAGGATTTACGGTCAACGACTTTGCCATTGGCATTCCAAAGCATATTACTGTTGCAATAAAGGCTATAGTTAAATAAAAAACAGGTTGTATCTTTTTATGGAAAAGGTTTCGAAACATATAGAAACCGATGGCAAAAAGCCCCATAGAAAGAAGAATGAACCAAATCCATTTACCGGCAAGAGTATCTTTCAGAAAAAAATATCCGGCAACAGGAAATATAAGACCGATACCGGCAATTAACCCAAAATTGAAGTATACGGGAATTGTTTCACGCTTGTCTTTTAATTCAGAAAATCTTCGGAAGAGATATTCAATGTAAAAAGCAGTATTCAATGCTAAAGGGATAAGTACAGGCAAAAGATAGCGCGATTTCTTTTCAGGAATGATCGATAACAATACCACAGAGATCATTGTCCATAAAAAACTAAATAAATATGCCTTTTTATTGAAGGCCCTGTTTTTTAGATACGGATACAGTAACCCGATAAAAGCCGGAATGGTCCAAATTCCACTCTGAGTGAAAAAACTCCAGTAATAATAAAACGGGCGTACATTATAACCTGTCCAGTTATTGGTTTCTCTTTTGGTGATCTCAGTTACTACCTCAGGGTCAAAAGTATATGTATACCAATGCCACCACCCGGAAAGCAGGAGAGAAACAATTAAAAATAAAAACAACGGAAGCAGTTTGGCTTTTAAGTTCTTGTATTTGTAAACGATTCCAAAGGAAATCAGGAATGGTAATAACAAAGCATACAAGGAAACCGGCCCTTTACTCATAAAGGAAAACCCAAAGAAAAATGCCGCGATCAGTGCGTATTGATATTTTTTCGTTTCGGAAGTAAAGAACAGGTACAGTTGATAAATACAGACCATCATGAAAGCATGTGTAAAAATGTCCCATTGACCGTTACGTCCTGCAAAAACTATATAAAATGAGGTCACTAAAATTAAAGCAGCTATAAAAGCATATGTTTTATTTGCAGTAAGCCTTATGGAGAATTTATATGTAGATAGCGCTAATAATAAGGCCATTAATGCAGCCGGAATACGTAGGGCCATCAAACTTTTTAACCCAAAGATTGTAGCCGAAAAAGCAGTTATCCATGTAGGCAAAGGAGGTTTTTGATAGCGTGGTTCCCCATTAAGGGTAGTTAAAAGCCAATTGCCGTCGTTCAACATTTCGCGTGCGGTTGTAAAGTTCCGAGCTTCCATGATATTTACATACAAAGCATCCAGATTCACAAAGAAAATTGCAAAACACGTTACTATCAATAATAGTATATGATTATTTTTAAGCGCTTTCATTGGCTTGTTTTTTCCAAATAAAGATATTGCGAATATAAATAATCAATCCGGCTATGTGTCCAACAAATAGTACCGGGTCTTTTCTAAAGATGGCATAGGTTAGAATAAGGGAAGCCCCTAAAACGCTCATACGCCAGAAACCTACCGGAAGTTGAGAGGTTTTGGTCTTTTCGGAATATATCCATTGATATACAAACCGGAAAGTGAACAATATTTGAGAGAAAATACCTAATAGCAACAGCCAAAAAGGAATGTCTTCGTTGTTAAATAATTGTTGTAGATCGTACTCGCCATTATTGTAAGAATAGATCACTATAAATACAGGGAAAACCAATAAAAAAACCTGAAACCATTTTGGAGATTTTTGCCATTCTCCCTGCAGTTGTAAATTTCGGATGTAAATAAAATACGTGAGTGATTGGCCAAGCATGATTGCAAAATCATCACGAAGGTAGCCATATACAAATAATAAAAAAGAAGCTAATAAACTCAGTTTCCAGAACAACGAGGGGGTAACTACACGCCTGTTTTTTTCCGAAAGAATCCATTGCACCAATAACCTCCCCGAAAAGAGAATTTGCGCCAAAAAGCCAATTCCGTAAATAAGCCAATTGCTCATCCTTTGTTCTTAATCTCGTAATTGATATACTTCTTCTTCATCCAAAGGTAGGCAAAGCAATCCATCAAGGGCCCCAAAAGACGGTTCCAAAGCCCAAACTTAGCCGTACCGGCAATTCGGGGAAAATGTTGTACGGGAACCTGTAATACTTTTCCGTTCTGAAGCAGGATCATAGCCGGTAAAAACCTGTGTAAGCCCTTGAACATAGGAATTTTTTTAGCGGCATCGGTTTTAATAACTTTCAAAGGACAACCGGTATCATCCATTCCGTCATGCGTAAATGCGCGGCGGATCCCATTCGCGATCTTAGATGACATATTCTTTACAAAAGAATCCTTTCGGTTGGCACGTACTCCGGTTACTAGTTCGTACGCGTCAATATGTTCCAACAGCAAATTGAAATCCTCCGGGGCCGTTTGCAGGTCAGAATCAATATAACCCAACAAAGGAGTTTCTACGTGATCAAAACCGGCTTTTATGGCAGCACTCAGTCCTCTGTTCTCTTTAAAAGTGATAAATTGAAAATTAGTATTACGACCACAAATAGTTTCAATCAGCTCCTGACTTTTATCTTTCGACCCATCATTCACAAAAAGAATGGCAGTTTTTTTTGTAGCGATTCCGGTATACGCAAGTAATTCTTTCTCAACACGCTCTAAGTTCTCCTCTTCGTTATATACCGGAACTATAATGGTAAACTCGTACATATTTTACGGGTAAATGTTTTTGCAAAAGTATTTCTTTTTTCAACAATGAGCAGATTTTAAAACAGAACCGTAAAAAAGATGTTAATTTGCAGTAGTAAACAATTTATATGAAGGTTTTAGTTACAGGAGCAGCCGGCTTTATAGGATCGCATACTGCAGAAAGGCTCATAGCTATGGGGCATGAAGTTGTTGCTATTGATAATTTTTCAGATTATTATGATGTTTCCCTAAAGGAATTGAATTCTGAAGCATTAGCAGAAAAAGGAGTACAGGTACAAAGAATAGACCTTCGAAAGGATGATCTAAGTAAGGTTATTACAGAAGATACTGCCTTCATATTTCATTTTGCCGCACAACCCGGGATTTCGACAGACAGTTTGTTTGAAGATTATTTCAGCAACAATTTTTTTGGAACACAACGGATGTTAGATACTATTGAGACTCTGGATACGAAGCCTTTTTTTGTCAATATAGCCACATCTTCCATTTATGGGCTCCATGCTACATTAACCGAAGATGAAGCTCCTATGCCGGCTTCCTGGTACGGTGTTACCAAATTGGCGGCAGAACAATTAGTGCTGGCTTATTCTCGCAGAGAAATGCTGGAAAGTTGTTCTCTTAGGCTCTATTCTGTCTATGGGCCCAGAGAAAGGCCGGATAAGTTATACACCAGGCTTATAGATTGTGGATTGAATGATAAACCGTTTCCTTTGTATGAAGGTAGTGCAGCTCATTTAAGGAGTTTTACCTATGTACAGGACATTGTAGACGGGATTGTAAGCGTAATGGATCATAAAGACATTTGTAACGGTGAGATATTTAATCTGGGAACTGAAAAAGAAAATACTACCGCTACGGGAATAGCTACGGTAGAAGAAATTCTTCAGAAGAAAATAAAAATTGAGAATAAACCGGCTCGCCCGGGAGACCAATCGCGTACTAAAGCCAATATAGATAAAGCAAGGAGACTACTGGCGTACAATCCAACTACCAACTTACGGGAGGGGTTGGAAGCACAGGTAGAGTGGTTTAAAGCCAATTTCTAAGTTTGGTAGAACTGATGTTGTATTTTTTTAGCAAATCTTATTTAACCAGCTGAAGAATTATTTTCGCTGCCTCAAATGGAGTGGTGGCATTGGCATCCAGAGCTTTTAATTGTTTTTTCAACTCTTTTTTTACTTTGGGATCACTAAAAAATTCACTCTTTATGGTATCCTCTATGGTTTGCAACAACCAAAATTTATTTTGTTGCTTTCTTTTTTCTGAAAAATAACTATTGGATCTGGTTTCAGAGATATAACGGTCGATCATTTCACCTACCTTGGTGATCCCTTCATTTTTTAAAGCACTGCAAGTCACTGTTTTTGGCACCCAATTGCTGTCCTTAGGAGGATATAGGTGTAGTGCTCTGTTAAATTCTGCCTTTGCAAACCGCGCCGCTTTCACATTTTCACCATCAGCTTTATTGATCACAATGGCATCTGCCATTTCAATGATTCCGCGTTTTATGCCCTGCAACTCGTCACCGGCACCGGCAAGTTTAAGTAGTAAAAAGAAATCGGTCATGGAATGTACCGCGGTCTCACTTTGTCCAACACCAACGGTTTCAATAATAATGGTATCAAAACCCGCTGCTTCGCAGAGAATAATCGTTTCACGGGTTTTACGGGCGACACCCCCTAAAGAATCTCCACTTGCCGAAGGGCGTATAAACGCGTTGGATTCTTTTACAAGGTCTTCCATACGGGTCTTATCACCCAATATACTTCCTTTGCTAAGAGAGCTACTTGGGTCAACTGCGAGAATAGCTACTTTATGGTTTTCAGAAACAAGTAATTTTCCAAAAGCTTCTATAAAAGTACTTTTTCCTACGCCCGGTACTCCTGTAATTCCAATACGTACAGATTTGTTTGCATGCGGCAGGCACGCTTCAATAATTTGCCGGGCTTGTGTTTGATGCTTGGCAGCAGTACTTTCAACCAGCGTAATAGCCCTGCTCAAAGCAGTTTTGTCACCTGCTAAGATCCCGGCAACCAGTTGAGAGACAGAGGGTACTTCCTTCCTTTTTTCTTTGAGCTTCTTTGCAGAAGAATCACTTACGGATTTTGGAGGTTGAACACCTTCTTTTTCAGATAAGGCACCAATATGTTTTTCTTTTTTTGCCACAGTCGAAATTTATAACAATTTTATGAATATCAACTTTTATTCACGACAATTAGATAGTATATTGAAAGTTCTTAAACATAAAATAAACACTATGGAAACTTTATATGAAGCAGCTTCTACAACAGTAGGAGGGAGAAACGGCCGTGCCACTACTGAAGACGGAAAATTGGATCTAAATCTTTCTGAGCCTATATCCATGGGAGGTGATGGCGGAGACGGGGTGAATCCGGAACAATTATTTGGATGTGCTTATTCTGCTTGCTTCGGAGGGGCAATAGAGCTTATTGCGAGAAAGAAAAGAATAGAAATTGGAAAGGATTTTAGTGTAACTGCTACCATTGGGTTCTGTAAGGATGATGAAGGTGCTTTTCTGGAAGCGACATTGGATTGTTACATTCCGGGCGTAGATATAAAGACAGGTGAAGACATAATAAATAAAGCGCACGAAATTTGCCCTTTTTCAAAAGCTACACGAGATAATATAACGGTTACTCTAAATTTAATGCTTGACGAATGAGTTAGTCCTGATTGATCTCAACAGGAACCACAACATCATCCCAGGCAAACACCATAATTACATTGCCTGAACCTTCGGTAAAAGAAATACTAAAGTTTTCTGCACTTGTAATACTGCGGGATACATTAGCTTTTGTAACAAGCGCATCATGATCTGGTTCTCTGGAAGGCTTTCTGTCGGTAACTTTAACCCCCCAGTCATACATTTTGGAGTTAAAGATGACATCCCAGCTTTCTTCGTTGGGTATTGTCCATAATGTATATGTGCCGGATTTCAATTTTTTTCCGTCAATTTCAAGATCTTTATTGGTGGTAAAGGTAGAAGCTTCGTTGGCTCCCGTTCGCCATACTTCTCCATAAGGAACAAGTTCACCAAATATCTTTCTTCCTTTTTTAGACGGACTGCAATAAAAGACCTTTAACTCTAGGTCGTTACTGCTATATACAATATGTTGCTCCGGGCTATGCTTTTTGGTTTGTTTTTTCATTATGGGCCCTATTACAAAGAATAGCAAAATGGCCAAAATACCAATGATTCCAATAGCCCAAAGAAAAATCTTTAATCCTTTACTCATAATATCTATAGTTTGTTAATTTTAAAGGTAGTAAATTATTGTAATTTTTTGCAACACCTATATTTTTTCGTCGTCTTTTACACGAACAGCAACCAAAAAACCATCAAGTTTGTCCGATTCTTTACTTATTGAACAATGTAAACAAAGCAACCATAAAGCACAGATGGCGCTCTATAAACGTTATTGTGAAGGGATGTTTATTGTTGCTCAACGGTATCTAAAGGACACTGCGGCGGCAGAAGACGCAATGCAGGAAGCGTTTATTAAAGCGTTTCAAAAATTAAATCAGTTCAAAGGGGACGTCACCTTTGGAGCCTGGTTAAAAAGAATAGTGATTAATAGGTGTCTGGATATTATCAAAGCAAGGAAAATGGAATTATATGCCATAAATGATGAAACAATGAGTATTGCTGATGACGACAGTCACAACTGGCAGGTGTCTGATGAAACAACTCATTCCGAAATTATTTCCGCGATCGATAAATTGTCCAGCAATTATAAGACGGTAGTAAAATTATATTTACTGGAAGGCTATGACCATCAAGAGATTTCTGAAATACTGAATATTACAGAAAGCGCCTCCCGCACAAATTTACACCGTGGTAAATCACAATTAAAAGAACACTTAAAACATTTGCAATATGGCACAGGATATTAGAAAGATGATGAAGGAACACAAACAGGAATCTTCCGGTTTGCCTCAAGGGCACGAAGCTCGCTTTGAAGCACGATTAAATGAAGCTTTTGCTCAAAATGAAAAGAAACAAAATTCATTCTATTGGTTAAAAGTGGCAGCCATTGCTATAGTAATTTTAGGAGCAGGTTATTTTGGATACCAACAACTGTCCAATGACACTATAGATTCTCTTGCAGATACTCCTTCAAATACAGAAACAAAAAGCGAAGAGAACGTCAACCAGATTACACTGGGTGATATCTCTCCGGACCTCAAAAAAATAGAGAACTTCTATTTAAATGGAATCAATGTACAATTAGCATCTCTCGAGCTTACAGATGATAATAAGGAACTTATTGACGGTTATATGAAGCGATTAGCCGAATTAGATGCCGAATATGCATTACTTAATAAAGAATTAAACGAAGTAGGTCCTACCGAAGCAACCATCACTGCATTAATAGATAATTTGAAATTACGTTTGGAATTGCTGTTCAAACTTAAAAACAAATTAAAAGAACTTAAAAACTTAGAAAATGAGCAATTTATTAATATGGAAGCGTAGTATTGCAACAATTGCTTTACTACTTAGTATACAGGTACTTGTAGCTCAAAATAGTTACAAGGAGACATTTAAAGTTGGCAATGATGCGTTGGTATCTGTGAATACTTCGCATACCAATGTTGTTTTTGAAACCTGGAACAAAAATTATGTCGAAGTAGAAGCCTTTATAGACGGGGAAGAATTGACCGAAAAAGAGAAAACGGAAATATTCGAGGATTGGGATATTGATGTACTTGGCAACAGTAAGAAAGTTGTGGTTACCTCAAATTCTGGAAGCCTATGGGGAGGAGTAGAATCTATAGGCAGCCTTGGAGCATTAGAAGGACTGGAAGGTTTAAAAGGTTTGTATGGCCTTTCAGAATTAGGAAATTTCAGCTTCAATTTTGAAGTTCCTGATGTGCCGGATTTTAGAGATTTTCCTAACTGGCCTTTTGGAGATGAACAACCTGGTATCTATTCGGGGAATGGAAACTTAAATATTAAAATAAACCGTGGCAGATCCATGAATTTTGACACTGATGAATATGAAAGAGATAAGCAGGGTTATGTAAACAAACTGAATAAAAAATATAAATCCAATGCTACTGTTACGGAAGTAGACGCCTGGTTGGACAAGGTGGAAGAATGGAGTGAAGATTTTTCTGAAGTGATGGAAGATTGGGGGGAAGACTTTGGAAAAGAATTTGAAGATAAATTTGGTCCCGAATTCGAAGAGAAAATGGAAAAATGGGGTGAAGAATTTGGTAGCTACATGGAAAAGTGGGGAGAAGAGTTTGGAGAAAAGATGGAAGAATGGGGAGAATCCTTTGGTAAGGATATGGAAAAATGGGCCGAGCAATTTGAAGATTTTGAAGGAGATCAAGTGATCATTTCACCCAATAGGAATATTATCATTAACAGTGATAAAAGTGACCTTTTTCACGAAGGA
>JANQOS010000058.1 GCA_028285705.1 Altibacter sp. | reverse complement strand
TTTTTGGGGTCGTTATTTCCTTTAGCAACTTTAATACCTTCAAAGTTATTTTCGTTTAAGAACTTTTCTCCGGCAAAGTCATCCATAAAATAGCGTTGCTTAATTTCTGCCCCAAGACCAGGAGTCTCTCCTTTATGGTCAAAGTAGACGCCCTGAACCGTCATGGTCTTATCTACAGCAACAAAGCCCCAAATTGCATCCCAAAGCCCTTTACCTCTAACCGGGATGACATAGACTTCTTTTCCATCTTTTTCTCCTATAAACAGTGGTAACCTTCTAACGTAATTTGGATCCTTTGCTTTGGTGGTTTCTTTTTTCAGATCAATTAAGAAAGCCTGGTCATCTTCAGAAACTTTATCTCCTTCAATAACTATTTGCTTAGTGATGTATTTTTTGAACTCATCTTCAACTCTATCCGTAGGGATAAAGGTAACGTCATTGGGCCCTTCATTGTCATTGATACCCATTGCATACAAAATATTCTGTTGTTTTTCGTATCGTTCATTTGCCTTTATCAGAGGTTTTAATCCACTGGCAAATCCCGCCAATAGTGAACCCACAACTACAACCATAATGATGGCGAAGATGATAGTATAGCTATTTTTATCTGTGTTAATTGCCATTGTATTAAGCTGTTTTAACTTTTAGACGTTTCATTCTTCTTTTAATATTCCCTTGCAGTACATAGTGATCTATGGTAGGTGCAAATACGTTCATTAATAATATCGCAAGCATAACTCCTTCCGGGTATGCAGGATTAAAGACTCTTATCAGGATGGAAATAAACCCTATTAAAAATCCGTAGATCCATTTTCCCTTATTGGTCTGTGATGCTGTAACAGGATCTGTGGCCATGTATACAATTCCAAATGCCATACCTCCAATGAGAAGATGTTGCCAGAACTCTGTATTCATTAAACTAAAGAACTTACTACTTTCAGAAATCCAGCCGGCATCAACAACACCGTTAAAAATAAGTCCCATTGATAATGCGCCTATTACAGATGAAAGCATGATGCGCCAGCTTCCAATTTTGGTAAATATTAGAAACAGCCCTCCTAGAAGGATCAATAAAGTTGAAGTCTCTCCTATCGAGCCCGGTATAAAACCGTAGAACATATCCATAACATCAAATCCGGCAGGGTTCCCCTGTGCAAGACTACCTAAAATAGTTTCTCCGGAAATCGCATCTGCTTGTCCGGTGGTTTCAACAGCTCCATGTACCCATACCTTATCACCACTCATCCAGGTTGGATATGCAAAGAACAAAAAGGCCCGAATCGTTAAAGCCGGGTTTAAGATGTTCATCCCGGTACCTCCAAATACTTCTTTTCCTATAACAACACCAAATATTACTGCAACGGTTAACATCCAAAGCGGAATGTCGATGGGTACGATCAAAGGCACTAACATCCCTGTTACCAAATATCCTTCTTCTACCTCATGACCCTTAATTACAGCAAATAAAAATTCTATCCCAAGGCCAACTCCATAAGAAATAAGTACAATAGGCAGTACTTTCCAGGCTCCTGTAGCAAAATTATCCCAACTCCAAAACTCAGGGCTGAAAAATCCGGCACTTACGGCCTGAATATCTCCCGCACCCAAATGGTGCTGATAACCGGCATTGAATATCCCGAATATCAAACAAGGAACCAATGCCATGATCACTGTATTCATTGTACGTTTTAGATCGTCTGCTGCCCGTACATGGCTACCGGAATGTGTCGTTTCATTCGGCAAGTATAAAAAGGTATGTATAGCGTTAAACGCAGGTGCCATCTTTTTACCTTTATATTTCTCTTTTAGCGTATGTAATTTTTGTTTCAATCCCATAGCATTATCCTATTTCTTTATACATTAAGTCAAGACCTTTTCTAATAATCTCTTGGTGGGGCTGTTTTGACACACAAATAAATTCGGTGAGTGCAAAGTCTTCAGGAGCAACCTCGTACATCCCCAATACTTCCATCTGGTCCAGATCCTGAACCATACAAGCTTTTAAAATTTGTAAAGGATAGATATCCATTGGAAATATCTCTTCATAGTTCCCGGTAACTACAAATGCTCTATGCTCACCATTGGTATTTGTAGATAAATTAAAATTCTTCTTCGGAAACATCCATGACAAAGTCATAGCTCTGGATACGGATATCTTATTTGCGATAGGCTTCATCCAGCCCATGAAATCATAATCGTCTCCCTCCGGAATAACACTTACAGTATTATTGTAATATCCCAAATGCCCTTTTACCGATATCTTTTTTCCTGTTAATACATCTCCACTGATGGCACGTTCATTTTCTCCGTTTAGACCGGAATCATATATAAACGTAGCAACCTCAGCGCCAATTTTTGTAGTATAATATTTTGGTGTTTTTACAGAAGATCCGGATAAAGCAATAACTCTTTCAGCATTAAACTTACCTGTTGTGAATAATTCACCTATGATCACTAAATCCTGAGCAGAAACCGTCCAGACCGTTTCTCCTTTATTAATTGGGTCCAGCTTTGCAATTTGAGTTCCAACATTTCCTGCTGGATGCGGTCCCGATACTCTATGTATTACACAATCTTTAAGATCTGCAAAAGGGGAGTTTCCAATTTTTCCAATGGCTATATGCACCGGGCCCTCTGTCAATTTGCTCAAAGCAGTGACCGCAGTTTGTAGTTGTTTTTCTTTTCCCTGTAATGAAAAATCATAATCTGCCGCTAACGGAGCCGTTGCATATGCCGAAACAAAAATTGCTTTTGGCGTTACATCAGGATTTGCAATTACATCATACGGGCGCTGTTTAATGAACGGCCAACATCCCGAAGCAAGCAAGTGTTTCTTTATGGCTTCCGGCTCCATAGAATCCGGATTAGCAATTCCAAAATCTTTGTAAACATCTTGCTGGTCTGCTTCTATCAAAAGCTCAGTAATGACGCGCTTGGCTCCTCTTTCAATCTTAGTTAGAGTACCGCTTACGGGAGAAACAAATTTGATCTCTTCCTTTGCTTTTGAATAAAATAAAACGTCTCCGGCTTGTAGTTTGGCTCCTTCTTTAACCACCATCTTTGGAGTGATCAAGTGAAAGTCTGAAGGTCTAATGGCGAAGGTTCTTGATCGCGGTGCATTGGAAAGAGTTTTGTCCGCTTCGCCCTTTAATCTAATTGTAAGACCTTTTTTAATCTTAATGTCTTTGGACATAGGATGATTGTGTTAAAAATTTCTTTTTTTCCCCGAACAGATTTCGGGAGTGCAAATTTATAAATTTAAAGTAGCATCACATAATAATTGTATATAATTTTCTTATAAAGCCGAAAGTCTATTTTTCAATAAAATTTAAGGCACAAAAATTGTTTATCTTTAGGCTCACAAAATTGCTTTTATGTTCAAAAAGACTTTCGCTTTTATTTTTTTCGCCTGTACGGTCTATCAGGCAATTTCACAAGTTGAAGAAAAAGTAGCACCACAATATATCAGTACCATCCAATTTAGTGGAACAACATCACAAAGTCAACTTCCTATTATACGCCTGGGCGAACGGTTACAACTTTCTTTTGATGCTCTCAACGGAGAAGAAGAAGATTATTACTATGTGATTTCGCATCATAATTTTGATTGGACCCCCAGTGACCTTTCCAAAGGCGAATACCTAAATGGTTTTGATGAAGTAAGGATTGAAACTTATGAAAATTCATTGAATACTCTTCAAATATTTTCCCATTATACCTTGACTATTCCCAATAGAGAAACCAGAAGAATTACTAAAAGTGGAAATTACCTGATTAGTATATACAATGATGACAATGACCTGATATTCTCAAGAAAATTTATGGTTATGGAGACCATAGCGGGAGTGAATGTTGAAATTAAGAGGTCCCGTGACCTAAAATATATTGAAGAAAAACAAGTTGTCAATTTTACTGTTAATTCGCCAACCTTGTTACTGATCAACCCTAAGCAGAATGTTAAGACATTAGTGCTTCAGAACAGCAACCTGAAAACGGCTATCTCCAATTTAAAGCCTCAGTATACTATTGGAACAGAGCTTATCTACAGGTATGATAAAGAATCTGCTTTTTGGGGAGGAAACGAGTTTTTGAGTTTTGATAATAAAGATGTTAGGTCTGCATCCTACGGAGTTAGAAAAGTAGAATTAAGTGACATATACGAGAATTATATATTTACAAATGTTTCCCGAAAAAATCGCCCGTATACCTATAACCCGGATTTTAACGGAAACTTCATTGTAAGAAATATTGATGCTCAAAATCCGAATATTGAAGCTGAATATGTCAGGTTACACTTTAACCTACAGTATTTTGAAGATATTGGCGATAAAGAAATTCATGTCTATGGAAATTTCAATAACTGGACCATTGACGGAACCACCTACTTGGAATATGATAGCACAAGTGATACGTACAGAAACTCCAGGATCTTCAAACAAGGATATTACGATTATAAGTATGTTTTAGTGGACAGAGACGGTTCAATTGATGAAGGTGCCATTGGCGGAAACTTTTGGCAAACCGAAAATCAATATACTGTATTGGTATATTACAGGGACCTGGGAGGGCGCTATGACCGTATTATTGGCATGGGCACCGGTAGTTCTACAAATATTACCAATAACTAACTGGCAAAATATTTCATCACTATAAAATGGACACTAATAAACCTGCAAAGAATAACAGCAGAAAAGCTTTTAAATATCGTGGGTCAAAGTGTCTTAATTGTGGCCATCCATTAGACCTAAGCGATCGGTTTTGTTCTTATTGTTCACAGCTAAATACAAGTAAGCAGCTCTCGCTAAAAGATTTCCTTGGAGAATTCATTGGAAGCATTTTAACTTATGATTCACGCTTACGGTATACCATTAAGGACCTGCTGTTCAAGCCCGGAACCATTACCAAAAATTATGTACAGGGACAGCGCCTTAAATATGCCAATCCCTTTCGGTTTTTCTTAAGTGTTTCTATAATTTTCTTCTTGATTCAGGGATTGATGACCTCTATTTCTCCGGACCTGAATACGTTTGTAAACCTAAACAATAATGGAAATGCTGTAGCACTTGACTCGCTTGCCAATCAAAACATTGTATATCCAAGTGAAAATGGGACAAATGACACTTTACAACTTTCTGAACTGAAAGTAATTACCGACAACAATATAATCCCAAATGAAACCAAAGAGGAAGAGAAGAGCTTTAAGTATATCTCTGAATCGGATTTTGACACCATACAATGGTCCAACAGGTTTGTAGAGCGTTTTGTTCTATATCGTGATTTTTATAAGCTTCACAAAATAAAAGATGCATCAATTGCATTGGACAGCCTTAACCACAAAAAAAACGCTTATAATCGATGGGTTTATAACAAGAACAATTCCATTGACCGTATTGTTGAAGATCCCTTTGGATTTGGAAACTATATGATGGGTAAAGTTCCCTTTTTCTTATTCTTCTTCACCCCTTTGTTTGCTTTTTTCTTTTGGATGATCTATTCCAAAAAAAAGTATACCTATATGGAACATATGGTTTTTATCTTCCATATTTTCAGCTTTTTATTCCTCGGAATGCTCATTAGCCTTATTCCGGATCTATTAATAGGCACCGAGGTCTTCGGAGGTATTTTAATAGGACTTATTGGCCCTTTCTACTTTTATAAAGCACTTCGTAACTTCTACAAACAAAGCCGTTTGATAACAATCATAAAATTTGTACTTTTAAACTTTGTTTTTTGGCTTAGTTCATCTATTGCAGCATTATTATTTTTTGCGGTTACCGCAGCGGCATACTAAATGGTACAACAAGTAACACAAGGAATTAAAGTTTCGGTTGAAACTAGTTTTGAAGGCACGTTTTATAAAAACTATAAAATGTATTATGCCTATGGATATGTTGTGACCATTGAGAACCAGGGAAAAGACACTGTGCAACTTACCGCCAGACACTGGAAGATCAAAGATGCCCTAAACAATGTTGAAATTGTTGAAGGTGAAGGTGTTATAGGAAAAAAGCCTGTTCTGCAACCTGGCGAAAAACATGTTTACAATAGCGGCTGTTTGTTACTTTCTCCAATAGGAGCCATGAAAGGATATTACGCTATGGTCAATTTCAGTACCACCCGGAAATTTCGAGTTGCCATTCCTTCTTTTAAACTAAGTGCTCCTTTTGCTATTAATTAAAATATTAGCCTAGATTCCGTTTTGTTATTTCTTTTTTTTGCAGGTCTTCATAGCGCATTACCGTAGTGTCTGTTTTTATGATTTGTGTAATGCTTTTGGTTTTTACAAAACCTCTGTCCATAATAATATCTGTTTCTATATTTCCTTCACCGGCAGTCTTGTGAAAGTCTAATAATTTTGCTTCAGAAGGATTTAAATTCTCGAAGAGAAACTTTGAGAACCACTGTTCTCTCTTTCTTTTTACCTCTTGTGTATACAGTAATGAAGAAGACCAAATATGTGGCGCAAGTGGCATCTCTTTAAAATGTGAACCCCTTCCATCCCAAACCAGTTCAAATAAACGCAGCTTTTTTTTCCATTCTACCATAATAATGGTAAAAGGCTCAATATCATTAAAGTTATAGGTTTCAATTTTGGAAATAGCATCCTTAGAGGTTAACAAATCGGTCACAATGATACCACGGCTCATCCTGTAAGCATCCTTACGCTCATGCGCTGTAAAACCCCCATTCAGTAAACAGATTATCCTGTTTTGATTACTTGCACCAATCCATGTACCTCCGGCCACTTCATCTTTTGGGAACAACAATTCCACATTATTCACGGTATATTGTTGTGGTGAAATAGTACTTCGGTCCGGAGCTTCATCCCTATTTGAAGTTAAAACAAAGCTTGTTGTCGCCTTTGGAACAAAAGTTACTGTACACATAATATGAGTGGTCTATTTTTGAAAAAGAAAATTACAAAAAAAGGTTGGTGTAAAACGTTAAGTATTCGTTAGAAGCTATTCTATTTCCTTTTTGAAATTTGTACCTTTGCACCTTGCTTAATTAACTATAATTCTATAAAACAAAATACTGATGGGAAAAGGATTTTTTGAAGTACCAATAGCTGTTAACGAACCTGTAAAGGATTATGCTCCGGGTTCACCGGAACGTAAAGAAGTTTTAGCTACCTATAAAGAAATGTACGATAGTACGGTAGAAGTACCCATGTACATTAATGGTAAAGATGTTAAAACGGGAGATACAGTTACCATGGCTCCCCCTCACGAGCATAAGCACATATTAGGAACCTATCATAAGGCAGAAAAAAAACATATTACTGATGCTATTGAAACAGCTTTAGAGGCTCGTAAATCCTGGGCAAACATGCCTTGGGAACAGCGTGCGGGTATTTTTCTTCGTGCTGCAGAATTGATCGCAGGTCCGTATCGTGCAAAAATAAACGCTGCTACTATGTTGGGGCAGTCCAAAAATATTTACCAGGCGGAAATTGATTCGGCTTGTGAGTTAATTGACTTTTTGCGCTTTAACGTACAATTCATGACCGAAATCTATGCCGAACAGCCTGAGTCTACTTCGGGAGCCTGGAACCGGTTAGAGTATCGGCCGTTAGAAGGGTTTATCTATGCAATTACTCCTTTTAATTTCACAGCGATTGCGGCTAATTTACCTGCAAGTGCTGCATTGATGGGAAATGTTGTGGTTTGGAAACCAAGTGACAGCCAGGTATATTCTGCCAAAATAATTCTTGATATCTTTAAAGAAGCAGGAGTTCCGGCAGGCGTCATTAATATGGTAATGGGTGATCCGGTAATGATAACCGATACATTACTTGCCAGTCCGGATTTTAGTGGAATTCACTTCACAGGTTCTACCCATGTTT
>JANQOS010000048.1 GCA_028285705.1 Altibacter sp. | reverse complement strand
AGTTCCGGGTTGTCCATTAGAAGGGTTTTTACAGCATCTCTACCTTGACCCAGTTTGGTTTCATCATAACTAAACCATGAACCGCTTTTCTTGATGATCTCAAAATCTACCCCCAGGTCAATAATTTCCCCAACTTTGGAAATTCCTGCTCCATACATAATATCAAATTCAGCTGTTTTAAATGGAGGAGCCACTTTGTTCTTCACCACTTTAACACGTGTTTTATTGCCTTTCACATTACTGTCTGTGTCCTTTATTTGGGTAGAGCGCCGTATGTCTAACCGTACCGAAGCATAGAACTTCAATGCATTTCCCCCGGTTGTTGTTTCGGGGTTCCCAAACATCACTCCTATTTTTTCACGTAATTGATTAATAAAAATAACGGTACAGTTGGTCTTACTAATAGAGCCTGTTAATTTTCTAAGTGCCTGTGACATCAACCGCGCATGTAAGCCCATCTTACTGTCCCCCATTTCACCTTCAATTTCACTTTTTGGGGTCAATGCGGCAACCGAATCGATCACAATGATATCAATAGCACCACTTCGAATCAAATTATCTGCAATTTCCAGTGCTTGTTCTCCGTTATCCGGTTGCGATATAATAAGGTTTTCAATATCTACTCCAAGGCTTTCGGCATAATAGCGGTCAAAGGCATGTTCTGCATCAATAAATGCCGCAATACCTCCTTTTTTTTGGGCTTCGGCAATTGCATGTAGTGTTAATGTCGTTTTTCCCGATGATTCCGGACCGTAAATCTCTATAACACGGCCCCTTGGATAACCACCTACACCCAAAGCAACATCCAGCCCCAAAGAACCTGTGGGAATGACGTCAACTTCCTGAACAACCGTATCCCCCATTTTCATTACGGTTCCTTTTCCGTAGGTTTTGTCTAATTTATCTAAAGTAAGTTTTAAAGCCTTTAATTTTGCGTCTTTTTCGTTGCTCATGTATTCAAAAATTAATTGTAAAAAAAATAATTTCACCTTCGCAAAACTGCTTTGGCGACTAATAGGCTAAGGTACTATTTCTTTGGGTTTACCCCAAAAGGAAAACCCCTGTTCGTTACTTTTTTGTTAACATCTGCGAAATTGATATTTTTGCAACTATATTTTACTATAATCATCTTTTCACTAAACAAAGTATAGCATGCAACTGTACAACACCTTAAGTGCAAAAGAGAGAGAAACTTTACTGGAGCAAGCCGGAGAAGACCGGTTAACTCTCTCTTTTTATCAATATGCCAAAATTGGCAATCCGAAGCTTTTTCGAAACCATTTGTTCGTTACCTGGAATGAATTCAATGTATTGGGCCGTATTTACATTGCCCATGAAGGAATTAATGCGCAGCTCTCTGTTCCTGCAAAGAAATTTAACGATTTCAAAACATTTCTCGATGGGATATATTTTCTGAAAGACGTCCGGCTCAACATTGCAATTGAACAGGACATGAAATCCTTTTTAAAGCTAAAAGTTAAAGTGCGTAACAAAATTGTAGCAGACGGCCTAAATGACGAAACCTTTGACGTACGTAACAAAGGGATTCATGTAAATGCCTCAAGATTTAATGAACTAATTGAAGACCCTGACACTATTTTGGTTGATATGCGTAACCATTATGAAAGCGAAATAGGGCATTTTCAGGGAGCTATAACCCCGGATGTGGATACGTTCCGTGACTCACTGGATATAATTGAAGAAGACCTTAAAGACCACAAGGAAGATAAAAAACTGGTAATGTACTGTACCGGAGGAATTCGTTGCGAAAAAGCCAGTGCTTACTATAAACACAAAGGGTTTAAACAAGTATACCAGTTGGAAGGTGGAATTATCGAATATACGCGCCAGGTAAAAAATAAAGGGCTGGAAAATAAATTTGTCGGAAAGAATTTCGTTTTCGACCATCGCCGGGGAGAGCGTATTACAGAAGATGTCATTGCAAATTGCCACCAATGCGGATCCCCTTGCGATACCCATGTAAACTGTGAGAATGAAGCCTGCCATTTGTTGTTTATCCAGTGTGAGGAATGTGCTTCAAAAATGGAAAATTGCTGTTCAACAGAATGCCAGGAGATCATTCACCTTCCGTACGAGGAACAAAAGAAACTTCGCAAAGGCATTCCCAATAGCAATAAAATCTTTAAAAAAGGACGTTCAGAAAAACTAAAATTCAAAAAGTAAGGTTCTGTAATAAATTGGTATCTTTACTCGCTTAAGACAACGTTTAATCTCCGTCTCTTTTTCAATTGAAAAAGAGCTATATATAAAGAATATGGGCTGTACAAGCTGCGCCACGAGTACCAACGGACAGCCGAAGGGATGCAGGAATAATGGAACTTGCGGAACTGATGGCTGTAATAAATTAACGGTATTCGATTGGCTTTCCAATATGTCACTTCCCGGAAACCAGGAACCGTTCAATGCGGTGGAAGTACGTTTTAAGAACGGAAGGAAACACTTTTATCAAAATCCTGAAAAAATTTCCCTGAATATAGGAGATGTGGTCGCTACCGAAGCTGCCAATGGCCATGATATTGGTATGGTAACATTGACTGGGGAATTGGTGCGTGTGCAAATGAAAAAGAAAAAGGAAAGTAACGATATAAAGGAACTTCCAAAGATTTATAGAAAAGCTACACAAAAAGATATTGACGTTTGGCAAAGAGTAAGAGACAAAGAGAGTGAAGTTCAAAAACGTTCGCGTGAAATTGCAATACGCCTGGGACTGCAAATGAAAATTTCAGATGTAGAATATCAAGGAGATGCTTCCAAAGTAATTTTTTATTATACAGCAGAAGAACGGGTTGATTTTAGAGAATTGATCAAAGATTTTGCAAGGGCCTTTGGTACCCGTATCGAAATGAAACAGGTCGGTTTTCGACAGGAAGCGGCACGTTTAGGGGGGATTGGTTCTTGTGGTAGAGAATTGTGTTGCTCAACCTGGTTAACAGATTTCAGATCGGTAAATACAGCTGCAGCCCGCTTTCAGCAGTTATCTTTGAACCCTCAAAAACTGGCTGGTCAGTGTGGAAAGTTAAAATGTTGTCTCAATTATGAGTTGGACACATATTTGGAGGCTTTGGATGAGTTTCCAAAGAGCGATGTAAAACTTTTAACAGAAAAAGGAGTAGCAATCTGTCAAAAATCTGACATCTTCAAAAGAATGCTTTGGTATTCCTATGAAAATGAAGGAATGAACTGGTACCCGTTGGATGTCGACAAGGTAAACGAGATCATTGCGCTGAATAAAAAAGGAAAAAAGGTGGTAAGCCTTGAAGAATTCACGGTAGAAATTGAACAACCTGAAGAAGAAATCTTTAGTAATGTCGTAGGGCAAGATAGCTTAACACGTTTTGATAAACCTAAGCGCCGCCGTAATAAAAGAAGGAATAAAAAACAAAACCAGTCCAGAAACAGAAACCGAAATTCACAAAAAAATGCATAGGCTTATCACAACCGTATTGCTTTTTGCAGTATTAGCATCCTGCGATTCTAATACTGTTGCCAGTGAAAGTAAAAGCTTATTAGGTCCTTGGGATAAGGATGAGGTGGTTGAATTTACAATACCAAAAATGGATTCATTGAAAAAGTACAATGTTTTTTTACACATACGTAATAGCAATGAATATCCATACAATAATCTTTTTTTAATTGTGTCTATGAACTTCCCGAAAGGAAAAACGGTGGTTGATACTTTAGAATATAGAATGGCAAATCCGGACGGGTCATGGCTTGGGCAAGGAATTGGAAGTATGAAGGAAAATAAATTATGGTATAAGGAAAATGTTTCTTTTTTTGAAGAAGGAAATTATAACATAACTATAACACAGGCAGTTCGCAATAACGGTGATGTAGATGGCGTTACCCAACTAGAAGGCATTACAGACGTAGGATACAGCATTGAAGAAGTTTTACAAAAGTAGCGTATTATGGCACAAAAAAAAGCTAAGAAAAAGACCGCCCCTCAAGATAATATGAAACGAAATGTAAAAACATTTTGGAAATTTTTTGGAGGGTTTATCGGTCTTATACTTTTAATTTTTTTATTGGCTTCCTGGGGTGTTTTTGGCAGTCTTCCGGATGAAACCAGCCTTGAGAATCCCGAAAAGAACTTAGCTACCGAGATCATTGCTTCCGATGGAAAAGTAATTGGTAAGTTCTACCAGGAAAACAGAACACCTGTTCAATATGAAGAATTGCCGGATCATTTGGTAAAAGCATTGATCGCAACAGAAGATGTCAGGTTTTATGACCATTCCGGAATTGATGCTAAAGGAACTGTGAGAGCATTTGTTTTTTTAGGGTCAAAAGGGGGAGCCAGTACAATCTCTCAACAATTGGCAAAACTTTTTTTTACAGAACAGGTTTCACGAAACAAACTGCAAAGAGCTGTACAAAAAATAAAGGAATGGATTATTGCCATTCGTTTGGAGCGCCGCTACACCAAGGAAGAGATCATTACAATGTATTTTAATGAATACGATTTCCTCAACCAGGCTGTAGGGATAGAATCTGCTTCCAATATATATTTTGATAAGGAACCATCACAGCTATCAACAGTAGAAGCAGCCGTATTGGTAGGGATGTTTAAAAATTCATCTCTATACAATCCAAGACGCAACCCCGAAGGAGTTCGAAACAGGCGAAATGTTGTGTTGGCGCAAATGGCAAAATATGATTTTATTTCTGAAACTGTAAAGGACTCTCTTCAAGCCCTTCCTCTGAATATTAAATATACCCCACAGGGCCATGATGAAGGAATCGCTACCTATTTTAGAGAATATGCACGTGCATTTATGGCAGATTGGATCAAAGAAAACCCTAAAAGTGATGGAAGTGAATATGATATTTATAGCGACGGCTTAAAAGTATACACCACCATAGATTCAAAAATGCAGGAATATGCCGAAGAAGCTGTCGATCTTCACCTTGCAAACCTTCAAAAAGAATTTGATAGTCAAAATAAAAAAAATAAAACCGCACCGTTTAGAGATATCACTAAAGAAGAAATAGATGGCATCATAAAGACTTCAATGAGAAGAAGTGACCGATGGCGGGAACTGGAAAAACAAGGCAAAAATGAAGCAGATATTATAAAAAGCTTCAGTAAAAAGACTCCAATGCGAATTTTTTCCTGGACAGCAGAGAATAATTCTATCGATACGATAATGACACCTTTGGATTCCATTAGGTATTATAAGTCTATACTTCAAGCTTCCTTAATGTCAATGACCCCGCAAACTGGAGAAGTAAAAGCGTGGGTTGGAGGAATCAATTATAAGCACTTTAAATATGATATGGTCAAAAAGGGGAAACGCCAGATAGGATCCACGTTTAAACCTTTTGTATATGCAACGGTTATCGACCAGATGCATATGTCCCCTTGTGATACATTGCCAAATACCCAATATACTATACCTGAAGGAAAATATGGATTGTTAGAACCTTGGACACCAAAGAATTCCGGAGGTAAATATGGCGGTATGATAACACTTAAAAATGCACTGGCCAATTCAGTGAACACGGTAACGGCACGTTTAATAGATCGCGTAGGGCCAAGGCCGGTAATAGATTTGGTGAAAAAGATGGGTGTTGACGCCACTGAGATACCGGAAGCTCCTTCTATTGCGCTGGGAACTCCGGACGTTTCATTATATGAAATGGTTGGAGCCTATAGTACTTTTGCAAATGAAGGGGTATTTGTTAAACCCACTTTAATTTCAAGGATAGAAGATAAAAACGGAACTGTTCTGTTTCAAAATGTACCCGAAACAAAAGATGTAATAAGTAATGAAAGCGCATATGTAACTGTAAGCTTAATGGAAGGAGTGGTGGAATCTGGTTCGGGTAGCAGATTGCGCGGAACCTGGCGCTCAGGCCATCTATATAAAAATGTGGTAACTGGGTACCCGTATGATTTCAAAAATCCAATTGCCGGAAAAACCGGAACTACACAAAATAATAGTGATGGCTGGTTTATGGGAATTGTCCCAAATCTGGTTACGGGAGTATGGGTTGGCGGAGAAGACAGGGCAACTCATTTTGGAACCACCGCATATGGGCAAGGAGCAACAATGGCACTGCCAGTTTGGGCTATTTATATGAAAAAATGCTACGAAAATGAAGACCTGGGTATTTCTAAAGATAATTTTAAAAAACCCGATAAACTTTCTATTGTAACGGATTGTGCCGAATTTAAAGAAGGAGATCAAGACGTAGAAGGAATCCCGGACGAATTTGACTTTTAGAAAATGTACAAAATGAAAACCCGAATTTCAATTCGGGTTTTTTTGTAAAAAAGGAAGACGGCTTCGGAAGTAAATCTCAGGCAATTTCAGTATTTTTATGAAATTAAATATGCATTCATAATTAACCTTTAACAAAGTTGAAGGGTGTTATTCAGAAAATATAAAAAATATGATCAATAAAACAGTTTCAAATGTTTCCGAAGCTTGTAAAGGAGTAAAGGATGGAATGACATTTATGTTGGGGGGTTTTGGATTAAGTGGCATACCCGAAAATGCAATTGCCGAGCTGGTAGCTTTAAATGTAAAGAATGTTACATGTATTTCCAACAATGCAGGGGTAGACGATTTTGGCTTGGGGCTGCTACTTCAGAAACGTCAAATAAAAAAAATGATCTCTTCTTATGTAGGAGAAAATGCAGAATTTGAAAGGCAGATGCTTAGTGGTGAGTTGGAGGTGGAGTTAATACCACAGGGAACCTTGGCGCAGCGATGTAAGGCAGCCCAAAGTGGAATACCTGCATTCTACACCCCTGCTGGATATGGAACTGAAGTAGCCGAGGGCAAAGAATCGCGTGAGTTCAATGGTAAAATGCATATTATGGAAAAAGCATTTAAAGCAGACTTTGCATTTGTTAAAGCGTGGAAAGGAGATGAGGCAGGAAACCTGATCTTTAAAGGAACTGCCAGAAACTTCAATCCTAATATGTGTGGAGCTGCTAACATTACTGTTGCTGAAGTGGAAGAATTAGTTCCCGTTGGAACCCTGGACCCAAACCACATACATATTCCGGGAATATTTGTACAACGAATTTTTAAAGGTGCTAGATATGAAAAAAGAATTGAACAATTAACCGTTAGAAAAAGAGACCAATGAGCTTATCAAAAGAACAAATAGCACAGCGCATAGCAAAAGAAGTGAAAAACGGATACTATGTAAACTTAGGAATTGGAATTCCAACCCTGGTGGCCAATTTTGTACGTAATGATATAGAAGTTGAATTTCAAAGTGAGAACGGTGTATTGGGGATGGGGCCTTTCCCTTATGAAGGTGAAGAAGACCCGGATCTTATTAATGCCGGGAAACAAACTATTACAGCCTTACCGGGGGCCTCTTTTTTCGATTCGGCTACAAGCTTTTCAATGATTAGAGGACAGCATGTGGACCTGACTATTTTAGGAGCCATGGAGGTTGCCCAAAACGGAGATATAGCAAATTGGAAAATTCCCGGAAAAATGGTGAAGGGTATGGGAGGAGCGATGGACCTGGTAGCTTCGGCTGAAAATATCATTGTAGCTATGATGCATACCAACAGGGCCGGTGAATCTAAGCTATTAAAAAAATGCGGCCTCCCTTTAACAGGTGTTAACTGTGTGAAAAAGATCGTGACAAATCTGGCGGTACTTGAAATTGTAGACGGTAAATTTAAACTACTGGAAAAAGCCCCCGGCGTTTCAATTGAAGATATTAAAGCCGCAACAGAAGGAGATTTGATTGTTGAAGGTGATATTCCTGAAATGAATTTGTAATTCATACGCCATAAACGACTTTAAGCCAATGTTTTGACATTGGCTTTTTTACTTTATAATTGTAGGAAAAAGCTTAAAATTATTTGATAAATGTTAAATAAATATGTATTTCATCGAATATTAATGCGTTTTATCGTTGATTTGCAAAAATGTTCACATATTAGCAGTCCCAAATTTAACCGCTAACTTAACCTACTATGAAAAGCGTTATAAGTTCTATAAAAAATACAATGCGTTTATTGAAAAATGTATTGTATGTAGCTAAGAAAGTGTTTTTGCTGATGTAGCGCCCCCAATTTTTTCAGCATAGAATACTGAAGAGTACATTACCCCCCGAATCTTTCATGATTCAGATAGTCAGTCCCGTTCTTTGTGAGGTTAGAACGGGACTTTTTTTATATTCCTTTTGGGATCGCTTCGATCAATTTCTTGGTGTATTCTTTGGTTGGGTTGGCATAGATCTCATCTGCATCGCCTATTTCTTCTATTTTTCCGCTATTCATGACCAACAATTGGTCCGACATATATTTGACCACTGCGAGGTCGTGAGAGATGAAAATATAAGTAAATCCAAAATCCTCCTTCAACTCATTCAATAGATTAAGTACTTGCGCCTGTACAGAAATGTCCAGTGCCGAAACAGATTCGTCGCAAATTATCAATTTGGGTTCTATCGCAATGGTGCGGGCAATTCCTACTCGTTGACGTTGTCCTCCGGAAAGCTCGTGAGGGTAACGGTAATAATAATTTTCGTCCAATCCCACACGTTCCAATAGCCGTAATGCCTTTTCTTTTCGTTGCTTTTTTGTTTTTCCTATACCATGTACCTGCATAGGTTCTGCCAATGCTTCTCCAATAACCAGCCTTGGATTTAAAGAGGAGTATGGATCCTGAAAGATCAACTGAATTTCTTTGCGGAGTTTTCTGATTTCGGCAGAGGATAGGTTTAAAAGCTCTTTCCCGCAATATTTAATGCTTCCGGCAGTTGCTTTATCCAATTGTAAAATAGCTTTTCCCAGAGTTGATTTTCCACAGCCGGACTCACCAACCAAACCCAGTGTTTCACCTTCAAAAACTTTAAAACTTACATCATTTACTGCTTTTACAACACTTTTGGGCTGAAAAAGGCCGGCCTTTCCAAAATACTTTTTTTCCAAATTGCAGATCTCCAGCAAAGGAGCTTTGGTATAAATCTTTTTATGTCGAAGTGCACGCTGTTGCGTTGTAATTTCTTTGGGGACAAAACTTTTATCCGTTAAAGAAGCGATAGTTGGCAGTTTTTCTAAACGAACTCCTAAGGTTGGCCGTGATGCCAATAACGCTTTTGTATAATTGTCCTTGGGTGTTTTAAAGATCTGATATGTACTCCCGGCCTCTACAATATCCCCTTTATACATGACCACGACCCTATCTGCAATTTCAGAAACCAGGCCCAGGTCATGGGATATAAACAGTAAGCTCATTTTAGTGTCTTTTTGTATCTCTTTGAGCAATTGTATGATCTCTTTCTGGACCGTTACGTCTAAAGCGGTGGTAGGCTCATCTGCTATCAATAAACTTGGTTTACAGGCAATGGCCATAGCGATCATTACCCTTTGCATTTGTCCTCCGCTAATTTGATGCGGATAGCTTTTGAAAATATCATTGGGGCGAGGGAGTTTTACTTTTTCAAATAAAGAGATCGTTTCTTTTTTAGCTTCGGCAGAGGTCATTTTTAAGTGATGCTGAAGAATCTCTGAAACTTGAAAACCACAAGTTAATGAGGGATTTAAAGCACTCATAGGTTCTTGAAAGATCATTGCGATTTCTTTTCCCGTAAAAGACCGAAGGGTTTTAGGATCTTCAGCCAACAGTTTTTTTCCTTTAAAAAGGATATCACCTGTAATACGGGTCTTTTTTTTAGGAAGCAAATTCATCACTGCCATAGCCGTAACAGATTTCCCTGAGCCTGATTCACCCACTATTCCCACGATCTCATTTTCAGAAATATTAAAGGAAATGCCATGAATTACTTCAGCAAGACTCTTTGTATCTCCAAAAGAAATGGAAAGGTCATTAACGTCTAGAATAGTTTTTTTGGACATGTATCCAAAGATAGAGTTTTCAATAAATTTAGATAGAAATTATTTCAGGTTCATTTAATAGTAGTTCGTTCCGAAGCTTTAATAGTATCTGGGCGACTGTAACAGTATCTTTTTCACAATACTCAATGATCCTGTCTATATCATTTTCCTCATAAAAAACATTTCTTACCTGGCTACCGTCTATATCTTCTTTGGGAGAGGGGATACCTAAAACATGTGCCATTAATTTTAGCGAAGTAAAGGTTTTATAATCACCAAATTTCCAGAGCTCCATTGTATCGAGATGTGGCACTTCCCATGGTTTTTTCCCAAAGAGATTTAGTTTATAGGGGATATCGATCCCTTGAATGATCATCCTTCTGGCAATGTAAGGAAAGTCAAACTCCTTTCCATTGTGGGCACATAAAAGATGCTTAGGTTTATTGAAATGTGTTTCCAGAAGCAATTTAAACTCTTTTAGAATATTGATTTCGTCTCCGTGAAAGCTTGTTACCCGAAAACTTCGGGTCTCCCCTTTCATTTTAAAATATCCTACAGAAATGCAAATAATTTTTCCAAATTCTGCCCATATTCCGGCGCGATCGTAAAATTCTTCGGGGGTAAATTCTTCTTTGCGCTGGTACCGGGTCTTCAATTCCCACAACGTTTTTGTAGTGTCATCCAAATTTTTAAAATCCGGGTGTTGCGGAACAGTTTCAATATCCAGGAACAGGATATGTTCCAAATTAATTCTTTTAAGCATAGCTCGAAATATAATCGGGGAGTATAAATTAAAACTACAATTTTTTTATGAATTATTCTGAAGCATGGCATAAGCCTCTTCTATATATACATAGAAATCGTGACTAAACGGGTTTTCAGTTTTTTTACCGCGATTGTGGCCCAAACGAACAATAATTAAGTCATCTTCCGGGATTGTGATCACATATTGCCCTAAAATACCACGCATTACAAAGATCTTTTTATCAAGATGATCGCTTAACCAAAATCCGTAGCCATATTGGGTGCTTTCTTCAAATCTGGGTGTAATAGATCCGGCCACAAAAGATGAATCCAAAAGTTTCTTTCCGTTCCATTTCCCAAAATCTTTGTATAATTTTCCAAAACGGGCAAAATCCCGCGCATTACTCGCAATACAACAGTATGCTTTTACAAGACGGTTTTCATCATCATCAATTTGCCAAAGAGCCGGTTGCTCAAACCCCATTGGTTCCCAAAAACTTTCATAAAGATATTCGGCTAATTTTTTACCACTGGCTTTTTCAATGACCATTCCCAGTAATTGTGTATTGCCACTTAAGTATTTAAAAGATTTTCCCGGCGTTTCTGTCCCCCGCAATCCAAGAATAGTTTCTGCCAGGTCATCGTCATAGTAGGCACGTGCAGTAATAGCAAACGGGTTTTTATATGATTCGTCCCAATCCAGCCCCGAGGCCATAGAAGAAAGGTCTCCTACGGTCATTTCACTATCTTCAAATTGCGAATAGAAATCACTTACAGGTTGTGACAGGTTTTCGATATAGCCATCCCTAATGGCCTTTCCTAACAAAGCTGAGGTAATACTTTTCGCTATTGAAAATGAATTGGTTTGTGATGCTGTTCCATAATTTTCTGCATAATCCTCAAACCAAATGCTATCATTTTTAATAATTAAAAAAGCAATTGTCCCCAACTCATTATTTATATCTAATAGCCTTTCGGTGGCTTCCGCACTGTTGTAACCCTTGGCAATGGACCAGGGTTGAGGTTTTGTACTGGCGGGCAAAGCTTCATTTTCAAAATAGGTATGGTCATCAATAAATGCAGTGGTATGCCCCGTAAAATAAACAATACGAGCTCCTCTTAATATATAGTCATAATCGGTTAAATAGAGTACAGCAACTACAGCCACAATAATACCAATGAACCATTTGAGGTATTTTTTCATAGGAGAATTTTAAAACAAAGATTGTTGCTTCACAGGACTTTCATGTTCAAGCAACCATTTTTTACGATGTAACCCTCCGGCATAGCCTGTTAACGAACCATCACTTCCAATCACTCTGTGACATGGAATAATGATGGATATTGGGTTCTTGCCATTTGCCGAAGCAGCAGCACGTATCACTTTTGGATCTCCCAAACTATTGGCTATTTGTTGATATGAGATTGTTTTTCCATACGGAATTTCCTGCAGCTGTCTCCATACTCTT
>JANQOS010000004.1 GCA_028285705.1 Altibacter sp. | reverse complement strand
ATGATATAATGAAAAAATTGCGTGTAGCGCATAAGCTACGGGATGAAGATATTGTAAAAATCTGTGGACTGGTTGATTTCAGAGTCTCAAAAAGTGAATTGGGGGCTATTTTCAGAAACCCTAACCATCCCAAATATATGGAGTGCGGGGACCAGTTCTTACGAAATTTCTTAAACGGTTTGGTAGTTCACCTTAGAGGACCAATGCCCCAAAAGAAAAAAACTGAAAACTAATTGCAAACGGTTTCAAATAAAAAGCCGGCACCAAAAAGTATCTGGTGCCGGCTTTTTTCATTAACTAAACTAATTCTCTAGAGAGCGCTCCATTTAATTCTAATAGGAATAGCTTCTTCGTGCATATTATGAATGCTTTCTACAAAGTGAAGTAATTTAGGTCGGTTCTCTAAACTTATCTTTTTTCTCTTCTGAATATTTCGTAGCGTTCTCATTTTGGTTCGTATTAATAATTGATGAATTCTAAAAAAGACTATCTGTAACGTCTTTTATTGTTCCATGCATAAGCTTTTGAAGTGCTTACTCTTTCTGTTAATTGGTTGCTGTCTAATGTTCTCATTTTAATATGGTTTTTGTGGTTGATGAATTCTAAAGACTATCTGTAACGTCTTTTGTTGTTCCATGCATAAGCTTTTGAAGTGCTTACTCTTTCTGTTAATTGATTACTATCTAATGTTCTCATAATTTCTAGTTTTTTGTGTTGTTATATCTAATAGACGACTAAAAAATAATTTTGTTACAGTACTGTGTAATGCAAAGTACTATTTTAACTATTTTTTAACCTTTTAGCGATTGAAAGTGAGGCTTCTAAACATAAAAAACGGCCTCCGAATATTTTCGAAGGCCGTTTTTTATTGGTGTATAGAATACTCTAGAACCCTGCCGGTAGGGGGGCAGTACCGGTTTCAGAGTTTGCCATATCTATAGACACAGAATTTAGCCCTTTAGTAATAAATCCTTTTCTGTAAATAATAATATTTAAATACATATCTACAGCTGTGCTCGAAAAATTGGAGCCTTGTTTGGTATGAAATTCAGAATTATTTACAAATGCTCTTAAAAACCAGGTATTGGTTGCGGGGTTTGCATATGCATACATTTGATAGCCCTCGATATTATCGTCTGTAATGTTACTATGTGTCATTACACTGGTATTATCTGTTACGGTCTCTAAATAATAATACCCTTGTACAGTGACAATGTAATCATCTGTTGAAATTTTAGTGTCATAATCCTGTAAACCATTCGTCGAAAGATTTCTAAAGACAAACTCTGCATAGTTAATAGGACCATACTTACTTTGTGTGATATCATATTCAATGATATTATCCGTAGGTGATAGGATCAATAGTTTTGACCCTCTAATTTGGGTATACTCTCCCGGGTTTTCCAGGAACAGGCTTCCATCTGTCTTTACATCGCCGGTAACATCCAGAGTACTGGATGGCGAAGTATTATTGATTCCTACCTGGGCCAATATTGTACCGGTACCAATCAATAAAAGAAAAATAGTAATAGTAAAATTTCTCATAATTGTAGATTAATATAAGTTAGGTACAGAAGAAGCTACTCCTGTATTACTGCCTCCAAGGTCAGAAGTAATAGGAGTTAGATTTCTATAATAAGATTTGTCGTATATGATCAATGTTACCTTATAGGTTACAGAGTCTTCAGCCTCAAGGTCCAAGGTTCTGTTTCTTATTTCCAAATGCCAGGTTCCTCCACTGGTAAAAGTTCGTACTACGAAGTTTCCAATGGATTTTGTATCGGGGCTGTTTACTTTTTTGATCGCGTCTCCCAAATACTGGAAATTAGCAACACCAACCACATACTTGCTGTCGTCGTACTGTAGGTCCAGATCTGTAAGATTATCAAGTGATATATTCGTAAAAGTATAATTCACAACATTTACGGGGGCTACACTTAATGCATTAACATCCAGTACAGCAATTTCTCCTACCGGATCTGAACTGGTAGACCGTGTGATCAATTTAAAGTTTTCGTCTGTCCCGGATACAACTCCCAGGGAGCTGGTTGAAAAAGCATCTTGCACTAGCATATCACCTGCAACATGTAAATCTGTTTCAGGAGTTGTGGTTCCAATACCTACCTGGGCTTGAACCAGGTAAGTAGATAGTAACAATACTAAAAGTGATATCTTATTTTTCATAATAAGCAGGTATTAATTTATTAGGGGGCTTGCGGCACTTCCTGTTGTCGAATTGGACATAGGAATTTCTATAGTGCCAAATTGTTTTGATAGATCTTTTGAAAATATGAGTGTTTTTACGGTCCAGGTTCCTATTGCCGATTCATCTAAGTTCGCTACCATAGGGTAATCTGCAATAATATGCCAGGTACCTCCCTTTATAAAAGTGGCGGTATATGGCAAACTGGAGTTATCTATAGCATTACTTGAACCGCTTATTTCCAATTCCTGGTCATAAAAAGCAGAGAAAGTAATAAGTACAAATTCTGAAGCGTCAATTCCGGTATCAAAATCCCTTACCCAGTCCAGGTTGGCATTTGTAATGATGTACTCTTGTATATATCCAAGTGCGGCTCCGGTTGGATTACTCACATCCAAAGCTTTAACCGTATTGTCCGTATCCTGAACAAGGAAAGTGGAAGTGTCTCCATCCTCCATATTATCAAGAGTGACAATATCTATATTTCCGGAAATATTTACATCACCGGCAACTTCTAATGTTTTTCTTGCATTAGTAGTTCCAATTCCAACTTGAGAAAATGAAGCATAACTATTACATATAAGAAATGCGAAAAGTAAAATGCCTAGTAGGTTGTAAGTTTTCATTTTAATCTAATTTGGGACTACAAATATATGGCCTATACCCGTAACTAGTTGTTAAAGAATAATTTGCAAAGTGCTTTATAACGAGTAATAAATGTATTTCATCGAATAATTTCAATTTCTGTGATTTTTTTGTAGGAAAGAGTAGGAAAAAAATATTGTTTTTCTAAAATCCTTTTGACCCTATATTTTAAAAAAATGTATTCAATTACATACTTTTTTACGGTTGTAATCCCACACATTTTTTTTCTGATCTTGATCTTTGTAGGCATTCAAAATTGTAGTTCATAAAAAATCTTTCCATGGCTATTCTTTATTTACTTATTAATAAGTTGTTTTTTACCTAATATTATATAGGTATATGAACCCTATGAAATAATTCCTTTTATAAAAGTTATTTATTAGATATAATTTAACTATTCTTAGAAAAAAATACTGTTATATTTGTCTACTTAAAATTTTCCTACAAGATTTTAAAGATTTTTACGTTATTAGATTTTGTTACCCTTTATGAATATGCCCCAAAAAGCCAAAAAGAAAAGTATTAAGAGATTACACAAGTATTATAGCTATACCGGCTTTTACTCTTTTGTTAGCTATAGTTTAAAAAAATCGATACTCCCTATTGCCGGATTTATACTCCTTATTATAGTATTGGACCAATATGTAATTGATTTCAGCTCCCTTTTTACAGAAATTACGAATACGTATGCACCAATAGGTATTTTGTCTGTCTTTTTTGCTTCAGAATCTTTGCTTGGACTTATTCCCCCGGAGATCTTCATTGCATGGTCAGATAAAACCGCATCTCCTATTGTCTATTTAAGCTTGTTGGCAGTACTGTCTTATTTAGGAGGTATTGTATCATACTTTATAGGGAAATTAATTTTACGAATCCCTGTAGTCTATGACTATGTTGAAGTAAGAATGAAGAAACATTTGCGAAATGTACGCAAATGGGGAGGCTTTTTAATTATAGTTGGAGCATTGCTTCCCATACCATTTTCAATGACGAGTATGGCAGCGGGTACCATTAATTATAGTTTTAAAAACTATTTATTGTTTGGAAGCCTTCGCTTTGTTCGTTTCTATCTATTTGCGCTGGCCATTTTCAATCTTGTTTAGCTTACACATTTATTCTTTTCTCATAGAATAACCTCAAAAACAGTGAAAACTTGTAAAGTATGGGTTTTCACTGTCTAATAGATGCTTCTGAAATATGAAGCGGATAGGCTTCCCTTACCTGTTGCATCTCTTGTTGAGTGAGCAACTTCTCTTCTTTTTTAAAAACAGCAGATATGTATGTTCTTCTAAGTTCCAAATACGCTGCCGTGATCTCATCTTGAACAGTTATAAAACTTTTATAAGGTGTGTTTCTATGTGTAGTAAGTGAAATGGACGCCTCTCTTGGGTTGTCTGATGCTGTTGCTAATCCTTTACCTGAACAAAAATTACAACTGGCATCTCCATTATTATCTATAAAGTCTTTTATAAGTATACGAAGGTTGTCAATTTCCACGATATTTTTATTAACCATTATTTCGCCTGTTTCATTTATGTTAATACGCAAAACATTTCGTTCATTCAATTCTACATCACATTTTTCACCGGGCGGGCAGGGAGGAGGTAGTTTTCTCGCGATGCCTTTATCGTTTGCGATGGTGGTGGTGACCAAAAAGAAGATCAATAGTAAAAAACCAATGTCAGCCATACTGCCTGCATTTACTTCTGGAGTTTTAAAGGTGTTTCTCATAATTGAAAAATTTACGTTGTGTTTGTTGAACTTCAAAAAAAGTGCCATAACGTTAATCCCCGATTTAGAATAAAGCTATGTGAACCCTTCGAAAAAAAGTTTACACTCTTTTTTATATCTTACCTTCAAATTCAGAATCAACCAAATACATTATGGCAAAAAGGAAATTCTGGCAAAGGCCGGCACTTCATTTTGAAGAAGAAGAGAACAAACACCGCAAGGTAACCTGGCTCGAACTTTTTTTTGACCTGTACTTTGTAGTTGTAATTGCTGCATTAACGCATAATTTGGCCGGAATGCTCAATTGGCAGGGAATTCTGGATTTTGCCCTTACGTTTATACCCGTTTGGTGGATTTGGATTGGAGTTACCTATTACAATGAACGATTTGAGACAGAGGGATTCGAAAATCGATTATTTATTTTTTTACTTATGATCCCTATCGCTGGGCTTGCTGTCTTTTCTCACGATGCCCTGGGGCACAATTTCATTGGCTTTGTTTTGTCTTATGCACTGGCCAGGGCCATAACGGTTTTCATGTGGGCCTATGCCACATATCACAATAGAATATTTAGAAGGTCCGGTTTAATTTATGTTATCGGTTTCTCTCTTTCTATCTTGCTATGCTTGTTTGCAGTGCTGTTGCCGCCCTTTGTTGGGATTGTAGTCTTTGGACTTGCCATGACCATAGATCTAATTGTTCCTATGTTTGCCATCAAAGCAAATAGGTTGTTGCCGAAGTTCTCAACTTCAAAACTTCCGGAACGCTTTGGATTATTTATAATTATAGTGTTGGGTGAGGGGATCGTAGGGACCATTAACGGGATATCACAAAACGATCATATTGGTACCGGTGTTATCTATTTTGGGATTTTGGGTATCGCCATCACTTTTTCATTGTGGTGGATCTACTTTGATTTTATAGGGAGGCGCACTGCAGATAACAATAGCTCTATTAAACAATTTGCATGGACCTATGCACATTTGCCTTTAGTGATCTGTTTTTCGGCAGTAGGAGCGTCTATGACCGGCCTCATCGGTAATGTGGGAGACCTGGATGAATTTGCGAAAATTACTCTGTTGATCGCTTCGGGAGGGGCTTTAATTGTAATGGGATGTATAGAACCGCTTTTAAAGAAAAACCTTGATGAACCCACACATTATTTTGTTAGTCCATTGCTAAAAATAATAACAGGATCGGGTATTATCCTTTTTTCTTTCTTTTCTGAAGGCATCCCGTCAAAATTGGTCATGGGGATCATACTTGCTTTTTTTATAGTGAATATGATCTATGCATTATATGTATGGTTTACACAGGATATAGATGATACTGAAGATATTGAAGTAGATATAGGAGGTTCAGAAGAGTCTTAAAATTATGAATATATCCAGGAATCAGTAAATCCCGATATAGTTTTCCCAAAACTAAGTACATATACACTTGTAGTTGTCTGGTGTTATTGTATTTTTAAGCTTAATTCAGAAAAAATCAACCACTATGAAAAACTTATTCAGAACCAATATCAAAAAAGGTGCTTGTAATCTACTGTTTGGAATTTTATGCGTATTGCCTTTTACACTTCTCTCTCAAACAAGAAGTTTCGAAGAACTGAAGCAAATGCATAACGAAGTACCGGATGATGCATATATAGAAGTCGATAAGGCCAGTATGGAAAGAAGTCCGGCATATCGGGTTGTGGCTCCTAACTATTTTACTACACAGGTA
Source organism: Altibacter sp. (assembly GCA_028285705.1). Taxonomy (GTDB): domain Bacteria; phylum Bacteroidota; class Bacteroidia; order Flavobacteriales; family Flavobacteriaceae; genus JANQOS01. The sequence goes on along the minus strand of JANQOS010000004.1, from coordinate 4,909 downwards.
AATATTGACGGAAACGGAAATAATATAGTAGGAGATGCAGGAAATGAACCCTCCATTGCAGTAGATCCAACAGACCCAAATAAGATGATCATAGGGTGGAGGCAATTTGATACAGTGGGTAATAACTTCCGCCAGGCAGGAAATGCATATTCTGTTGACGGAGGTTATAACTGGATAAATCCCGGAGTATTGGACCCGGGAGTATTTCGTTCGGATCCTGTATTGGATTTTGATGCAGAAGGAAACTTTTACTATAACAGCCTGAGCATTAATCCTTTTGACTGTGAAGTGTTTACAAGTACAGATGGAGGGCAGAATTGGGGATCGCCTGTTCCTGCCAGAGGAGGAGACAAGCAATGGATGCGAATTGACAGGTCCGGAGGTATAGGAGACGGGAATAATTACTCATATTGGAACTCTTCATTCAGTGCTTGTAATCCTGATAATTTTACAAGGTCCATCGACGACGCGCAAAGTTTTGAAAGCTGTGTATTGGTAGCCGGTGATCCTGTTTGGGGTACACTCGCGGTAGATGCGGATGGTACTCTATATACAGTAGGTCAGGTTGCACAGGGGCTTATCGTAACAAAATCCACAACAGCAAAGGATACATCGATCCCGGTCACTTTCGATTCTTTTAGCCCGGTAGATCTGGACGGAAACCTAAATGCAAGTGTAGCTGTGAACCCTCAAGGTTTGGTAGGTCAAGCCTGGGTAGATGTCGATATATCCGGGGGCACAGGGCATGGGAATGTATATGTACTGGCTTCGGTGGCAAGATCTTCATTTGCAGACCCGGCAGATGTCATGTTCGCCAAAAGTACGGATGGGGGCCAAACTTTCTCGGCACCTATGCGAATAAACACAGATGTAGGAATTAATGCGTACCAGTGGTTTGGCACCATGTCTGTAGCGCCTAACGGGCGTATTGATGTGGTTTGGCTGGATACACGGGATGCTACTAACGCAATTAACTCGGTGTTATATTATTCTTTTTCTGAAGATCAGGGAGATACCTGGTCCGATAACGAGCCTATCTCTTTAGAGTTTGACCCTTCTGTTGGTTACCCGCAACAGAACAAAATGGGCGATTATTTTGATATGGTTTCAGATAATGATTACGCACACCTTGCATGGACCAATACCATAAATGGGGGGCAGGATGTATATTATACGCGTATTTCTCCATTTGGAATTTTAGATGTTAATGATTTTGCCGAAGCAAACCCTTTTAACTTTATGAACTTCCCTAATCCATTTAGTGAAGCGACTACTCTGGAATTTACAATTCCTTCCGAAGAAAAGACCACTGTTGAAGTTTTTGACATACAAGGTAGGAAAATGAGCACCCTATTAAATGAAACCGTTTCCGGCAAACAGCGCCTTGTTTGGAACGGAACAGGTGATGATGGAGCTAAGTTAAATTCCGGATTGTATTTTATTTCAATTCAAACCAAAACTAAGCGGTCAATTGTAAAGATTTTGTTGCAGTAATTTCATATATTTATTAGGTTAAAATCTCACCCTATGAAAATATATGACGATAAACACATCAAAAATGTAGTCTTTGTTGGAGCTCATAATAGCGGCAAGACTACTCTTGCCGAAACAATGCTTTTTGAAGCAGGATTAATCAACAGGCGTGGAACGGTAGAAGCCAGAAATACCGTATCAGATTATCACGAAATTGAGCATGAAAGGGGTAATTCAGTATTTGCTACACCACTTCATACCGAATGGCGGAATTATAAAATAAATATCATTGACACACCTGGATTAGATGATTTTATAGGTGAGATCATTTCTTCAATTCGAGTTGCAGATACTATTGTAACTGTTCTTAATGGGCAACATGGAGTAGAGGTCGGTACCGAAATTATTTGGAGTTACATAGATAAATACCATAAACCCACTCTTTTTGTGATCAATCAAATTGACCATCCTAATGCCGCATTTGAAGAAAGCTTTAAGAGCATTAAAACTTTGGTTGGGAATAATGCGGTTAAAATACAATATCCTTTGGTAGTTGATGGTGCACAATGCATTGTCGATGTTTTAAAAATGAAAATGTATAAATTCTCTCCTGAAGGAGGGAAGCCGGAAAAATTCGAGATTCCCGAGGACCAATTGGTAATGGCTACAAACTTACGGAATGAATTAATTGAAAAAGCTGCAGAGAACGATGAAGAGTTGATGGAGTTGTTCTTTGACAAAGGAACCTTGAACGAAGACGAAATGCGTAAAGGAATAAAAGCAGGAATGCTAAATCATGAGCTATTTCCTGTTTTTTGCATGTCGGCTTTAAACGATATGGGTAGTGGTAGGTTAATGGGGTTTATTGATAATGTTGCACCGGCTGCAGCAGACCTGAAGCCCGAACAAAGCGTGGAAGGAAATGAGATAACTCGTAAAAAAGAAGCGCCCACTACTTTATTTGTATTTAAAACCGTGTACCAGCCTAATTTGGGACAAATTACTTTTTTCAAAGTAAAATCCGGGGAAATTAATTTGAATGATAAGCTGGTGAATTCCAGAAACGGTGAGACAGAAATTCTTAACCAACTATTTATTATGGATGGAAAAGAACGAAACCCTGTTTCGAAATTAACCGTCGGAGACATTGGAGCAACATTAAAATTGAAATATACCGAGACCAATGACACTCTTACAAAAGCAGGAAACAAGGTTACCATAAAACCTATTCAGTATCCGCAACCAAGAATACGAAAATCTATTTTAGCTGCTAATACCAAGGACGAAGAGAAATTAAGTGATGCACTTAAAAAGATACACAGTCAGGACCCTACGGTAATTGTTTCCTTTTCTAAGGAAGCCCGGCAATTGATCATTGAATGCCAGGGTGAACTGCATTTAGCAACAATAGACTGGATCCTAAAAAATATATATGGCGTTGAAGCAAAATTTGAAAAACCAAAAATTTCGTTCAGAGAAACTATCCAGCGTTCTTCAAGTGCCAATTACAGGCATAAAAAACAATCCGGAGGTTCAGGGCAATTTGCACAGGTGCATATGAAAATTGAACCCTGGCATGAAGGAATGGGTGAGCCGGAAGGGTTTAATATTAGAGGAAAAGAAGAAGTAGACCTTACCTGGGGTGGAAAATTGGTTTTCTATAACTGTATTGTAGGCGGGGTCATAGACCAACGCTATTTACCCTCTGTCATGAAAGGTGTCCTGGAAGTTATGGAAGAAGGGCCACTCACCGGTTCTTATATAAGAGATGTGAGAGTTATGGTATATGATGGTAAAATGCATTCGGTAGATTCTAATGATATTTCCTTTAAAATTGCCGGGGCACATGCTTTCAAAGAAGCTTTTTTAAACGCAAACCCTAAGTTATTGGAGCCTACTATGGAGCTGACTGTTAAAGTCCCTGAAGAAATGGTAGGAAATGTAATGACCGACCTGCAGTCGAGACGTTCGTTGATACAGGGGATAGACAGCAATAACAATTATCAGATACTAAAGTGTATAACTCCTGAGGCCGAATTATATGGTTACTCTACAAACCTAAGATCTTTAACTCAGGGGCGTGCTACTTTTAATTCATCTTTTTCATCTTATCAGCCCGTACCTGCGAATGTTCAGAAAGAATTGATCAAGTAAATATTTTTTTCTTGACATAAACGTAACAAATTCAATTTTTTTGCGTCTTGTATGCAAAATAAATATTGATATGAAAAAAGTATTTGCCATTATTGGCCTGGCCACTGTATTTGTGGCTTGTGGTCCTTCTTCTAAAACCCCAAATGATTTAGCTAGCCAAAACCCGATTAAAACAACATTAGACCTTACAAAAGTTGTAGACGATAAAGTACCTGTAACCATTGACCCCGGGCGATTTACTCAAGAAACCGTAACCTATAGACTTCCTAAGGTAGTGCAGGGAACCTATGCAGTTAGCGACTTTGGACATTTTGTTGATGATTTTAAAGCCTTCGACTATGAAGGAAATGAATTAACCGCTGTAAAGGAAGATACAAATACGTGGACAATTGCCAATGCTACAAAATTAGACAGGATCACCTATTTTGTCAATGATACGTATGATGTGGAAGGTGAAGGAAAATCTCCTTTTTCACCCTCAGGGACAAATATAGAACCGGACAATTATGTGTTGAACCTTCATGGTTTCATAGGATACTTTGATTCTTTAAAAGCAAATCAATATAGCCTGGATGTAACTGCGCCAGTAGATTTTGTGCGATCTTCCGCAATTCAGAATACAGGAGAAAAATTAAGTAAAGACGGAAAGTATAGAACGACCAGTTATTTTGCTCCAAGGTATTTTGATATTACAGATAATCCCATGATGTATGGAAACCTGGATGTTGAAGAGTTTATGGTAGGGGACATTAAAATTGTCTTAAGTGTGTTTTCTCCAAATAAGACCTATACGGCAGCCGGGTTGAAAGAAACCATGTTCAATATGATGAAAGCCCAAAAGAAGTATTTGGGAGATATAAACAGTACACCACGTTACGATATCTATTTATACTTGTCTAAAGGGGAGGAAGATTCTCCTGCCGGATTTGGAGCTTTAGAGCACCATACTTCTACTGTAGTGGTTCTACCCGAGTCTATGCAGGCTGAAGCCCTGGAACAAACTATGATCGATGTGGTTTCGCATGAATTCTTTCATATTGTGACCCCATTGTCGGTACACTCGGAAGATGTACATTATTTTGATTACAACGCACCTACTTTTTCAAAACATTTATGGATGTATGAAGGTGTTACCGAATACTTTGCACAACACTTCCAGGTTTATGAAGGTTTGAGGACCGAAGAGGAATTCTATGAAACCATATTGGGTAAAATTAGTACTTCACTTGGTTTGGACGACACAATGTGCTTTACAACCATGAGTGAAAACATATTGGAAGAA
>JANQOS010000040.1 GCA_028285705.1 Altibacter sp. | reverse complement strand
CATTTAGTTACGTTCGAAGAAGTAATGGACCTGTTTAAACTACCAAAAACGCTGGGAGTCTATAATAATGAGGAGGTTGAAGTAAATAACGGCCGTTTTGGCCCTTATATTCGTTTGGGTAAGAAGTTTATTTCAATACCAAAAGGGATGGACCCGTTAGATGTCGATATGGCAATGGCAAAAGACCTGATCCTCGAAAAGGAAAAAGCCGATGCACCAATATATGAATATGAAGGTTTACCGGTTCAAAAGGGAACAGGAAGATTTGGCCCTTTTATTAAGTGGAACAATATGTTCATTAATGTGAACAAGAAATATGACTTCAATAACCTTTCTGCAGCAGACATAGAACAACTCATTGAAGACAAGAAGCAAAAAGAAATTGATAAATTGATCAATGAATGGCCTGAGGAAGGGATTAGGATCGAAAAAGCCCGTTGGGGACGCTTTAATCTCATAAAAGGAAAAATAAAGGTAGAGTTGCCAAAGACAACTAAGGCCGAAAAAATAACTTTGGAAGAAGCACAGGCACTCATAGAGAAAAAAGCTCCTAAGAAGAAAACCACTAAAAAGAAAACCACTGCCAAGAAAAAATAATGATTGAATTTCTGAATCCTGTTTCAAAATCGATACTGGCACATAAGGAGATCTTGCCTACCGGAGTGTTGGGAAAACAAATTGAAGTACACCACACAGCAGGGGACCTTCCGGACCTAAATAATGTAAAATTTGCTTTACTGGGGGTTAAAGAGAACCGCAATGATGTTAATTATATAGGTGAAGAAATTTCTTTTGATGCCTTTAGAAAGGCATTCTACTCATTATATCCCGGAAACTGGACCCACAAGATCATTGATATAGGAGATATTGAAAAAGGAGAAACAGTGAATGATACCTATTTCGCTATGCGAACGGTCGTTGAAGCATTGTTGAAAAAAAATATCATTCCGCTTATTCTTGGAGGAAGTCAGGATCTGTTATATGCACAATACAGAGCTTATGATACTGTTGGTAAAATGGTCAATCTGGTTAACGTAGATTGTAATTTTGACCTTGGGGATGCGGAGAAACCAATTTCAAACAAATCTTATGTTGGAAAGATCATTGTAGACAAACCTTACAATCTATTTAATTACAGTACTCTTGGATACCAATCCTTTTTTAATCCGCCCCAGGAGATCTCGCTGATGGATAAACTGTATTTTGATGCGTACAGGTTGGGTGAAGTAACCAAAGATATTACACTTGTAGAACCCATTATGCGCAGTACAGATATTATTGCTTTGGATGTTACTGCAATAAAAAGCGCAGAATTAAGTTATAAAAATAGTGCAAGTCCCAATGGTTTTGACGGCCGGGAGGTTTGTGCCATTGCTCGTTACGCAGGAATAAGTAACAGGGCAACATCATTTGGAATTTATGAATTGAAGGATTACAAAGATGCTGAAAGTGCCGCAATGCTGGTAGCACAGATAATGTGGTATTTTGTAGAAGGAGTCAATTTTAGAATTGCAGATGAAGATTTTAGTAACGATAAACTTTATACAACCTATAAAGTGCCAGTTGACGATGAAGTTTTGGTTTTTAAGAAAAGCAATAAAACAGGTCGTTGGTGGATAGAATTACCATTTATTTCAAATGTTAATAATAAATTAAAAAGTAGAACGTTATTACCTTGCACTTATGGCGAATATTTGGGTGCAACAAATCAGGAAATTCCTGAGCGGTGGTATAAGGCCCGCCGGAAAAATGAAGTATAACCAAACGAACTAAGTAAAAGCAGGTTTAAGGGTTTTTTAAGAAAATTGTTGTTTTTTAAAAATTTTATAAATAGGTTTACTCCCTTAAATCTCGAAAATTTAACCTAAATACCTATGAAGAAGTTTATTGCATTAACTGCGATCGTTGCCTTTTTGTTTAGTTGTAACTCTGGTGATAGAGGAGAACTTGTAGGAACAAAAGGTAAGAAATGGTATCCGCAAAAACCTTATGGAATGACTCTTATCCCTGGTGGTTCTTTCATCATGGGTAAAGCAGATGATGATTTTGTTGCTGTAAATGATGCTCCAACAAAAACGGTAACAGTTCGTTCTTTCTACATGGACGAAACTGAGATTACAAATTCAGAATACAGACAATTTGTGAATTGGGTACGTGACTCCACAGTTCGATTAAAACTGGCTATTCTTGCAGATGAAGTAGGAGCAACTCCCGGAGATGGAGGTGTTGGTGAATTTGCATTTGTAGATCAGGAAAACGAAGAAATGACCCCATACGAACAATATATGTATGATAATTACTATGGTATGGGAGAGGATTTTTATGCCGGTAGAAAGATCAATAATGATATTGATTTAATATGGGAAACCGGAGAATATCCTGACGAATATTATTCTGAGGTAATGGATACTATGTATATTCCTGCCGAAGAGGCTTACAATGGCCAACGTACCATTGATGTTGAAAAACTGAAGTTCCAGTATACTTACATGGATATTCAGGCTGCTGCAAGAGACAAAAGCAAACGAAGAAAAGACTTCATTAAAAAAGAAGAAGTAAGTATTTATCCGGACACAACGGTTTGGATAAAAGACTTTAACTATTCATACAATGAGCCTATGCATAATGATTATTTTTGGCATGAGGCTTATGGAGACTACCCTGTAGTAGGTGTTAACTGGAAGCAGGCCAAAGCTTTCTGCGCCTGGAGAACACTATATAAAAATGCATATCAAAAATCCAGAAACCGAAACCACGTAAACTCATTCCGTCTTCCTGGGGAAGCAGAGTGGGAATATGCTGCTCGTGGAGGATTGGAATCTGCAACCTTCCCATGGGGTGGGCCGTATGCTAAAAATGACAGAGGTTGTTTCTTGGCTAACTTCAAGCCTTTACGAGGCGATTATGCTGCAGATCAGGCATTATATACTGTAGAAGCAGACGCTTACGAACCAAACGATTATAACTTATATAATATGGCTGGTAATGTGAGCGAATGGGTAGCATCTTCTTATGATGCTGCATCTTACGAATATACATCAACTATGAACCCTAACGTTAACGACGAAGAGAATGCTCGTAAAGTAGTTCGCGGAGGATCGTGGAAAGATGTTGCATATTTCCTTCAGGTAAGTACCCGTGATTATGAGTATGCAGATTCTGCACGAAGCTATATAGGCTTCAGAACGGTACAGGATTATATGGGTACCGATGTTGTATTAAACGAAAAACTTGGAGACGCACGATAGGTGGTATCTCTCTATTTGAAAAACTTTATAGAAACTAAAATCTTAACTTAACTTAACTAAAAAAACTATTGTATTATGGCACAATCAAGATCATCTAAGAAATTATTTAATATGGCCTATGGCCTAGGAGCATCTATTGTAATTTTAGGAGCTTTATTCAAAATTCTTCACTGGGAATTAGGTCCCCTTAACGGAGGGCTACTTTTAGCAATTGGTTTGATCACCGAAGCAATTATTTTCGCTATCTCTGCTTTTGAGCCTGTAGAAGATGATTTGGACTGGTCTTTGGTATATCCTGAATTAGCAGGAGGAATGACTAAGGACAAGAAAAAACCTGAAGATGCACAAGGTCTTTTGTCTAAAAAATTAGACGAAATGTTGAAAGGTGCTAAGATAGATTCAGAATTAATGAATAGTTTAAGTGATAGCATTCGTTCTTTCGAAGGTGCTGCAAAAGGTATGACCCCAACTGCCGAAGCTATGAGCTCTACTAAGAAGTATAGCGAAGAAATGGCACTTGCTGCTGCACAAATGGAATCGTTGAACAGTTTATATAAAGTACAGGTTGAGTCTACAAGCCGTCAGGCAGAAGTAAACGAACGTGTTGCTGAAAATGCTGAACAGCTAAAACAACAAATGGAGCACTTAGCTACTAACTTATCTTCTCTTAACGGAGTATACGGAGGTATGTTATCTGCAATGACCACAAGAAATTAAAATTTCCTATAGACAACTTTTATTAACAACAAAAAACTAAAAGAATATGGCTAAAGGAAGTTTATCCCCAAGGCAGAAGATGATTAACCTGATGTATCTGGTATTCATCGCTATGTTGGCTCTAAATATGTCCAAAGAAGTATTATCTGCCTTTGGATTATTAGACAAAAAAATAACTGATGCAAACGTTGCTACGGCCCAGCGTAATACCGCTTTCATGGAGAGCCTGGCAACAAAAGCTTCAGACCAACCCGAACAATATGCTGCTTTAAAAGTAAAAGCAGATGAAGTAAATACTATTTCTGAAGAACTTGATTCGTATTTACAAGGATTGAAATCTGAAATGATGGCTACGCTTAAAGCCGAAGATGTTGATGATTATGAAGTTCAGGATAAACCCGACTTTTTAGATCAGCGTTTTTTCAAAGGTGATAAGCTAAAGCCTGAAGGACAGGAATTCTTAGATAAGATAAACAAGTATAGAACAGACATGCTTGCTGTTTTAGGAGATGACTATCCGGACATTAGAAGCTCTATTGAATCTAATTTTTCTACAGAACCTGTTACAAATCGTGACGGGAAGAAAAGAGACTGGATCAATTATAACTATGAAGGTTTTCCTATGATTGCCTCAAAAACAAAGCTTACTCAAATTCAGAGTGATGTTAAAACTACCAAGAATGAGCTTTTAAGCAAAATGTTGGCAGGACAGCAGGCTGATGCACTGGCTTTAAAGAACTACGAATCTTTTATGACCGTGAAAAAGACAGCTTTTTATCCGGGTGAAACATTTGACGGTTCTATTATCTTAGGTCGTGTAGATCCAAATACAGTTCCAAAAAGAGAAGAGTTAACTCTTGACGGACGTAAATTGGTTAGAGACCAGGATTATACCATTAACGGAGGTAGAATCGTATTGAATGTAGGTGCCGGAAGCCCTGGCGATCATAAAATTGAAGGAACGCTTTATTATGGTGAAGAAGGAGAAGAGACTGAAGTTCCTGTTGAAACAGGTTTCGCAACGATCTCTAAGCCAAATGCCGCTGTAATAGCTGCTGATAAAATGAATGTGGTTTATCGTGGAGTTGTAAATCCTATGACCATATCTATTCCCGGAATCCCGGACAATAAAGTAACTGCTTCCGGAGCCGGTCTTGCAAAAGCTTCCGGTAGTAAATACAATATGAGCCCAGGTACAGGAAGAACGGTAACGATTACAGCCAGAGGTACTTTACCGGATGGCCAGGTGGTAAATACTTCATCTGAGTTCCGTATTAAGGATATTCCAAGGCCTACCGGAACAATCCGTGGAGAAGATGGAAACGGAGGGCCTGTTCGTATGCAACGTCAGGGACTTGAGATTTCAAGTGTAGGCGCTGCATTGCCTGATTTCGATTTCGATCTTAAGTTAAATGTTACCGGATTTAGTTTTAAAGTATCCGGACAACCTACGGTAAGAGTGAATGGAACAAAATTAGACGGAGCTGCAAAAAGCGCTTTACGTAGAGCAAAGCGTGGTGAAGCAGTACAAATATTTGATATTAATGCTAAAATATCTGGAAATTCAGGATACATTTTAAAGAAAATTTCTCCTGTTTTCATTGAGTTAACAAACTAGTATAAAATTTGTTTTTTATGACTTTTAAAAATGTTGTTTTAAGTGTTTTTGTTTTAATGATAGGCCACAGTGCTTCTGCACAGTTGAATATCCTTAATGCCAAAACACCGGAGGAGATAGGCAAAAAAACCGAAGCACAGATTGCCTATGATAATGATGAACCATTACCTTATGGTTACACAGATGAACGTGATGTGCTGTGGTCCAGAACAACTTGGGAGATCATCGATCTTGATGAGCGTGTCAATTTCCCATTGTATTACCCGATTGATACCAACAACATCGGTTCTGAGAGACGTTCTTTATATGACGTTCTTATAAAAGCCATAAAGAATGGTAGTATTGAACATGTATACGCAGACTCATATTTTACTGAAAAACGTACGCTGAACGATCTGGGTGCATCACTGGTATATACAGATACGACAGATGCCGGTATTGATCAAGCTAACGCCGGAGAGCCTGTAGATCCTCAATACATCCGTAGATTTACTTTGGATGCGGGAGATATAGAAGAATGGAGAGTAAGAGGTTACTGGTATCTTGATAAGCGTCAAGGTGAATTGAAGTACCGTATGCTTGGGATTTGCCCGGTAGCTAATGAAGCACGTTCCAAGGCTTTTCAGGATGACGGCCTGGATTCAAAAGTTGAATTGTTCTGGGTATGGTTCCCAGGGGCTCGTAAAGTGCTGCATGAAGCGAAAGCTTTTAACCGTAAGAACACTTCGCAACCCGTTACTTTCGATCATTTGTTGAACTCAAGACGTTTCCATGGAGTTATTTATAAAGAAGATAACGTACAGGGAGATAGAGGTGTTGCAGATTATATTAGCGACAACGCTTTGATGCAACTTCTGGAATCTGACAGAATTAAAGAACAGATTAGAAATATTGAAATTGATATGTGGAACTACTAGTTTTCATAAGTTAAGATAAATGCAAACCCTCCTGAGTTTTATACTTAAGAGGGTTTTTTAATTTTGTAAGATGCAAAACGTAGACTATATAATTGTAGGCCTAGGAATTGGAGGAGTTTCATTTTGTGAACAGTTAAGGAAACACAATAAGAGCTTTATAGTTTTTGATTCCGGAAAGAATATATCCACTGTTGTTTCGGGAGGAGTTTTTAACCCCGTAGTGCTAAAGCGTTTTACAGCGGCCTGGAATGCGCAGCAATATGTAGACTATGCACTACCCTTTTACGAGGCTCTTTCAGAAAATTTGAAAATACCTGTTTTAGAGAACATACCCATATTTAGAATTTTAAAAAATAGCGAAGAACAAAACAATTGGACAGTTGCGAGTGACAAAAAAGAATTACAACACTTTCTTACTTCAGAATTGATCAAAAATAAAAATCCAAACATCAATGCAGGCTTTGGCTTTGGAAAAGTTACAGTTTCCGGAAGAATTTCCCCTTCTCATTTACTTCGAACCTACCGGGAGCAGCTTCAGCAAGAAGGCCGATTAATTTCTGAAAGTTTTGATTATGTAAAACTTCAGCAAAGAGAGGGTCATATTAGCTACAACACAATTTCGGCGAAAAGGATAGTGTTTGCCGAAGGTGCAGGAGCCATACATAACCCATTTTTCCCTAAAGC
>JANQOS010000015.1 GCA_028285705.1 Altibacter sp. | reverse complement strand
TTTCTCTTCGGAATTTTGAGGTACTTCTTTTTCTGAAGGGTTGTTGCAGCCTATTACTGAAAGAACGAACAGGCAAAGGGTGATATAGCGTATCATAGCATCTGTTTTTTGGGAGCTAAAGATACTGAAAAATTAGGTTGGAAATATCACGAAATACTATTCGGAAAGTCTGAAGCGGTAGATGATCTTTCCTATCTGTTTCGCGGGAGCTTTATCATCGCTGTTAAAGCGAGTTGCCAGTGCGGCACGCTTTGCCGGCTCTAAAAGACATCTTGAATTATTGGTAGTACCGCGTACTCCTGCGGTTGCACTTATCACTTTACCATTACGGTCCACTTCTATACTAACAACCACGGTTCCGGCTTCATTACAATCCTGAACAAACTTCTCTTTGTTGAGTGCTTTTCGTCCGCCCAGTAAATAGTTCCCGTCTCCGTCAAGGCCTTTTCCGGTACCGTAATAGCTTTGCGCATTAGGGTCACCGTTTGGGTTTCCTTTATCCCCCGGGGTATCATCATTACCTTCTCCTCCCTTGGCAATACCATCGCTTTTGGGTCCGTTGATAAGACTGGAAAGTGCATCGCTGGTAGATTTATCGGGTTTGGGGTCCGGTTTTTTAGGAGGGTCCTTTTTGGGTTTTTCCTTTACAGGGGTTTCTTTCTGTTCTTTTTTGGTCTCTTCTTTTTTGATCACCGGGGCGTCCTCACTATCCTGGGTAACCACTTCTTCTTTGATCTCGGATTTGGGTTGTGTTACCGGTTCGGGTTCGGATTGTTTGGGTGCCGATTTAATAGCTTCTGTGGGCTGGATATTACCGGAGCCCGTATCTGTAGTGCCAAAGTTAACAGCGATACCGCTTTCAGGGGGTGGGTCCAAGTAGGTCATCCCAACATAAAACAACAAAATGAGTATGATCACGTGTAAGATTACCGTGATGGTCATACTCTTTTTTTTATGTTTGGTGTCTAAGAGACTCATCTTCTTTTTGCGTTAAGGATTGAGTTAAGCTACCATGTAGCAACGAAAGCCTGCCATTTTCCCGCTATCCGGGAAAAGGGAACGCCCAAATCCTAATTAGGCCGGACTGCCAGAACTACCTTATAATCGTTTTTATTGGCTATGTCCATGACAAAAACCGCATCTTCAATAGGCACTCCTTCTTCTGCACGTAAAATGATCGTGGGTTCTTCCTGTCCGGACAATGCAGTCTTCAATTCTTTTTCTATTGTATATTCTGAAACCCTTTCCTTATTTACATAATAGGCTCCGTCCTTTGTAATACTTACAGACGCTTTTTGAACGTTCGTGCTTTTCCCCTTTGCTTTAGGTAAAATAAGGTCCAAAGCATCTGGTGTGATCGCCGGAGAGGTGAGCAGGAAGAACACCAACAACAGAAATACAATATCTGTCATGGAGCTCATACTAAACTCCGGGCTTATTTTATTTCTTCCTCGTAAATTCATTACGCCGGTTCATTTAAAAGGTCCAAAAAGTCTACTGCTGTAGCTTCCATTTGGTGCACAACCTTATCTGTCCTTACTACTAAATGGTTATACCCCATATATGCAATAATACCCACAATTAAACCTGCAACCGTGGTTGTCATTGCCGTATAGATACCTTCTGCCAGACTTCCCATTTCTGCCTGTCCACTACTGGTAGCCAATTGATGGAATGCCAAAACCATACCAATTACGGTTCCCAGGAAACCGATCATGGGAGCAGCCCCGGCAATGGTAGCCAAAATGCTTACATTTTTCTCCAGTTTATATACTTCCAGGCGGCCGGCATTTTCAATTGCCGTATTAATGTCCTCTAACGGACTTCCAATACGGGAAATTCCTTTTTCGGTGAGGCGGGAAACCGGGCTGTTCTGTTGCGCACACAGCACTCTTGCTGCCTGAATGTTCCCACTGGCCACATTATCCCGGATCTGATTCATAAAATTTCTGTCCATTTTGGAGGCCGCTTTAATAGCAAACAGTCTTTCAAAATAAATATAGACAGCTACAAACAGAAGTACGAAAAGAACACCAATAATAATTTGACCTCCCAGGCCACCATTCATTAGTAATTCCATGATCGAAAGCGTTTTTTCGGTCGTTTCAGGTTCCAAGTCCTGTAATGCCGGATCAACACCTTCTTGAATTAAGAAGTTAAGCATAGATTATTTTTGATTTACATGAATAACGAGATTCGTTACCAGAAATTGTTAATGGGCAAATAAAACTCTTTCGAACAAGAGAAATACCGCTGCTCCCGCTGCAAAGCCAATGAAAGCCAACCAGGCTACCTTTTTAAGGTACCAGATAAAGTCGATTCTTTCCATTCCCATAGCAGCTACTCCCGCAGCAGAGCCAATGATCAACATACTTCCACCTGTTCCGGCAGAATATGCTATGAAATGCCATAATACAGAATCTGTAGGCGATTCGTACATCCCAATGGATGCAGCAACCAATGGTACATTATCAATAATTGCAGATAGTACCCCTAAGAGCATCACAACAATATCCTGATTTGGAATTGCGGCCTGTAGTACTTCGGCAAGGTATCGAAGTGTTCCCACTTCTTCTCCGTGTACTACTCCGTATACCAGGCTTTCCAATCCGGCTACCGCCATTAATATTCCGAGGAAAAAGAGAATACTGGATATTTCAATACGTGACAGGGCCTTATGTGCCGAATACAGATGTCGGCGCTCTTTACTGAAATCCTCTTCAGGATGAATATATTCCGAGACCAACCAAACTACCCCAAGGGCCAGCATCATCCCCATATAGGGCGGTAAATGTGTCAATGTTTTAAAGACAGGTACCGAAACGATCATTCCCAGTCCTAAAAAGAGCATCGTCCTGCTACTTAACAGTCGCTCTGCTTCCATATCTTCCGTAGCATCTACCTCAATCTGTCCTCTAAAAGGTTTTAAATAACTTGCTACAAAGAACGGAATTACAAAACATACAATGGAAGGAAGTACTACAAATTCTATAAGCCCCAAAGCGGTCACTTTGTTTGCGATCCAAAGCATGGTAGTGGTCACATCTCCGATTGGAGACCAGGCTCCTCCCGCGTTAGCAGCAATTACCACCATTGCGGCATACCACAAACGATCTCCTTTTTTATGAATGAGTTTACGCAACAGCGTTACCAATACGATCGTTGCGGTAAGGTTATCAATGATTGCAGAAAGTATGAAAGCAAGTATTCCTATGATCCATAGCAATTTACGTTTACTACGGGTTTTAACTACTCCTTTAAGTACCTCGAAACCGCGATGCAGGTCAATGATCTCTACAATGGTCATAGCACCAATAAGAAAGATGAGAATCTCTGCTGTTTTGCCTAAATGATGCAATAAGGTCCCATTGAAGCCTTCTTCGGCATGTTCTCCTCCTTTCAAGAAATTGAATGCTTGCTCTTCGGTATTGATTACATCAAACCAACCACTATAAAAACCTACCGCAAGTACCGCCCATATTAAGGCTGCCATAATCAAAGCGGGTACGGTCTTGTCTAATTTTAAGGGGTGCTCCAGCGTAATGGAGAGATATCCGATAATAAAAATTAAAATAATGATTGATTCCATATATTGAGAGATTCTTTAGTCGAAGCTTCTAAATTAGCTCATTTAGTGCAATTTCAAAAGCGGTCCTACTAATGTTTGTTTTTGTACTGTTATTATCAAAAGTGTTTCTAATGGCATTCTTAATGGTCATAGACGTATCGCTAAAGATGGCATCATCTGTCATCTGTACTTTGCGTTCCATAAAATAAGCAAACACCCTCGCCATTCCGCAATTACTTATAAAGTCTGGAATAAGACTTACACGATCGTCCGTATATTCCATGATGGGTCCAAAAAATATTTCCTTATCGGCAAAGGGTACATTTGCGCCACAGCTTATTACTTCCAGCCCGGTATCGATCATTGAGGTTATTTGTTCTTTGGTGATCAACCTTGATGCGGCACATGGCGCAAAGATCTCACACTGCATGGTCCATATCTTTTCATTGATCACTTCAAAAGACAGCATATTATCTGCCTTTAGTTTATTTCCATCTTTTTGAAGGAATAATTGTTTCATCTCTTCGAACGAGAAACCTTCTTCGTTAATGATCCCCCCGGTCCGGTCGATGATCCCTATGATTCTTGCTCCCATCTGTGCCAGGTAATAGGCTGCGGCAGCTCCTACATTACCAAAGCCTTGTACAACGGTACGTTTTCCTTCGACATTCCCGCCATAAATATCATAATAATGGCGTACCGCCTCGGCAACACCATAACCGGTGATCATATCGGCAACCGTTATTTTTCGGGTGATATCCGGAGAGTACTTAGCATTTTCCAATACTTTGATCACTCCATGGCGCAATTGGCCAATGCGATTGATCTTATCTGCTTCGGTTGGGGAAAAATGTCCGTTGAACACTCCTTCCTGCGGATGCCAGACGCCACTTTGTTCGGTAATGGGAATCACTTCGTGAATTTCATCTACATTTAGATCGCCACCGGTACCATAATACGCTTTTAATAATGGAGAAACTGCTTTGTACCAGCGTTCGAGTACACCTTTTTTACGAGGATCGAGCGGGTCGAAATTAATTCCGGATTTAGCTCCTCCAATGGCGGGGCCGGAAATGGTAAATTTCACTTCCATGGTTTTGGCAAGTGACAATACTTCATTCATATCCAATCCCTTACGCATACGTGTACCGCCTCCTGCGGCACCACCGCGAAGTGAATTGATGACCGTCCAGCCTTCGGCTTCTGTTTCGGGGTCGTTCCAATGAAAAACTATTTCGGGATCTTTGTTTTCGTACTTGGTAAGTAGTTCCTTCATTAATTGGTAAGTTAAAGGAACAAATATAAAAAAATGGAAAAGGGTAATAACCAGTTTTTAGAAAATTTACAATATTATAATGACTATTCTTTTCAATTATATTTTTTGTACCTTAGTATCAATTGGTTACAATCCAAGAATCGGCAGGTTTAATACTAATCATTTAAACCAAAATATTATGAAATCAGTTTGCTGTTTTATCCTAAGTTTGGTTTTCGGGATTTCATTTCTTTCAGCACAAGATTTTGCATCTCCTCTTACCAACCCTTTTTCTTTATCCCAGCAAGGAGCCCGGGTAAGCCCTGCATTTGCAGATATAGATATGGATGGAGACCTTGACCTGTTTACCGGACAGGAAAACGGGGCCTTTGGTTTCTACCCGAATAATGGCTCTGCAGTGGCTCCATCCTATGGAGCATACCAGGCAAATCCTTTTGGCATTAGTAGCCTGAGTGGTAATTCAACTCCTTTTTTAGTAGATCTTGACGATGATGACGATTTTGATATTTTAGCAGGAAGTGACAGTGGACTCAGGTATTTCGAAAATACTGGAAACGCAACTAATGCATCATACGGTCCGGCGGTCGTAAATCCCTTTTTGATTATCAGTCCGATCGGTATTGTTAGACCTTATATGGCCGATATCGATAATGACGATGATATGGACTTGTTTGTAGGAGCATCAGACGGTAATATTTATTTTTATGAAAACACCGGAAATAGTAATGCTCCTGCATTTGCTGCTGCTATTGTTAATCCTTTTGGTTTACAGGATGTAGGCGAGCGGTCTGCACCGGCATTGATAGATCTGGACAATGACAATGACCTTGATGTTCTTGTTGGGAATCAGCAACCCGGTAGCCTGAGCTATTTTGAAAATACCGGAACATTGGAAATCCCTGCTTTCAATTATGTAGGCACAAATCCATTCAATCTTGAAAGTGTCGCACAAGATGCCAAGCCATACTTTGGAGATCTTGACAGTGATAGTGATCATGACCTGCTGGTTGGTAATGCATTGGGGGACCTTATATACTTTGAGAATATCTCGCCTACGGCAGGGATAGATGAATTTAACAAAACCAATGCTGCTATTTACCCTAATCCATTTACAGATTATACTACAATAGAGTTTAAAAATAACATTAACCGCCATTCAAGTTTACTGGTAACAGACTCAAGTGGGAAAGTCTTGTTAAGTGTTAATCTATTAAGTGGAAACGACAAAATTGTTTTAAGCAAAAAGGAACTAGGAGTGGCTCAGGGAGTTTTCTTCGCCTTTCTTACAAGCAATTCCAAAAACTCTTTTCTTGGAAAACTTATAGTTAAATAGCCGTATAGTAACCTTTTTTAATTCAAGCACAGCTACCCTTCCCCATTTTTCTTTCTAAAAACTATTGCCGATAGTTTATTTGAATAAGTAGGGTATCACATAACTTAACTGTTATATCATTAACGAAAATTATTTACATAAAACCCAGATCATGAAAGTAAAACCAAACCTACAAATACTATTATTTTCCATAGTATTCTTTAACTGCTCCATGCTATTTGCGCAACACACGTTTTCGATAGTTGCAGTAGATACTGCCACCGGTGAAATAGGTAGTGCGGGAGCTACCTGTATTGCAGCCGAAGACGGAGCTTTGGCGATCAGCGATATCGTTTTAGGTGTAGGTGCCATACACACACAATCTTTTTGGAGCCCTACCAACCAGGCAAATGCCAGAATTAGAATGGAGGCCGGAGATTCTCCCCAGGAGATCATCGATTGGCTACAGGCCAACGATGTAAATGGAGACCCTTCTGCACGTCAATACAACATCGTGGATCTTAATGGCGGTTCACCCCGAAGTGCCGCATTCACAGGAGCTAATTGTTTTGCAGAGTTCATTCATATTACGGGCCCCAATTATGCTATAGCAGGAAACATCCTGATCTCGGAAGACGTAGTAAATGACATGGAAACAGGCTTTCTCAATACAACAGGGACCCTGGCAGACAAACTCATGGGTGCGCTACAGGGTGCAAAAAGGCCCGGCGCAGATTCCCGTTGTCTTTCAGATGGAGTAAGTTCTGCATCTGCATTCATTAGAGTAGCAGATCCTACAGATACCGATAGTTCTTATGGAAATCTGTCTCTGGATCTCAACGTTTGGATCACAACAGATGTTTTTGAACCCATTGATGCATTGCAGGATGCATATGATGCTACATTGGGAGTTGATCAGTTTACTGATGTTGCCATTTCAATTTATCCAAATCCGGCTCAAAACAGTATCAACATAAACAGTGGTAAAACAATGATACGAGAATACGAACTCATTACAATTTCAGGGCAGCAGGTTTTAAAAACCGTATTGCCAAATATCAGCAACCGGATCTATTTAGATATACATCAGCCTGCTGGTATTTACTTTTTGAGGTTAACGGATAGTTTTGGAAATGATCATACAGAAAAGATCGTGGTTCAATAACAGATCGATATAAGCCTTAAGTTAAAAAAGCGTACTTTACTAGGTACGCTTTTTTAATTATGGAAGAGTATTCCTCCCGAATGATCTTTTTTAGCACCCGTTACACTCGCCAGGCAATTCACTTCATTTCGGAGTTTTAAAACACCTAACAATCCAAAGATCAATGCTTCTTTATATTCAATGATCTCATGCGAAGGAATTACCAGGTCTGCTTCTTTATAAGACCGAATTCGCGAGATCATATAATCATTATATGCACCTCCTCCTGTTACCAGAACAGAGGCTCCGTTTTGAAACTGCCTTCCGATTTGTATGGCAATATGTTCGGTAAAGGTCCGCAATTTATCTTCCGGAGAGGTCTTGAATGCATCCAATACCGGAAAAATATTTTGTTGTACCCACTCCAGCCCTAATGATTTTGGAGCTTTCTCTTTATAAAATTCCAAATTGTTCAATTGATCCAGCAAGGATACATTTAGCTCTCCTTTTTTTGCCAAATTACCGCCTTCGTCAAAGGGCCTTCCCAACTGTTCCGCATATTTGTTAAGCACAATATTCACCGGGCAGATATCGTATGCAATTCTGTTACCGTTTTTTTCAAAAGAGCAATTTGCAAAACCACCTAGGTTCAGGCAATAATCATATTCGCTAAAAAGAAGTCTGTCACCAACAGGAACAAGTGGCGCTCCCTGTCCGCCAAAGGCTACGTCCTGTACCCTAAAATCACATACTACCGTTTGTTGTACTAGATGGGCAAGTTTCGGAAGGTTACCGATCTGTAACGTAACCCCTTTTTCCGGTTGATGTAGAATGGTATGCCCGTGACTGCAGACCGCATCGAGGTTTTTAATATCATACCTGGTAATATATGTTGAAATAACTTCTGAAAGGTAGTCTGTATAACGTTCGTTAAGGTCTTGCAATGCAGCTTCCGAAAAAGAAATGGCTTCTTGCAAAGTTATCTTCCAGTCTTTGGAATACGGAATTGTTTCGGCCCGTAAGATCTTAAAATCCCATTCTCCTGCTTCGGAAACAATAAAACTAAGTTCGGCTACATCAATACCATCGAGTGAGGTACCACTCATTACTCCTATCACATGATATTGTTTCTTTTTCATTTTCGTAAAATTAACACGATTTATTGAAAATATGGTAGTAATCAAGTATCTTTGCATCACTTTTTTAAACAATCAATAATTCGTTTAATACTATGGATTTCAGTCTTTCCGAAGAACATTTAATGATACGCGATGCAGCGCGTGATTTTGCAAAAACAGAGTTATTACCCGGTGTGATCGAGCGCGATACACATCAAAAATTCCCACACGAGCAGGTTAAGAAAATGGGGGAATTAGGTTTTCTGGGAATGATGGTAGACCCACAATACGGAGGTGGCGGTATGGATACCACCTCGTATGTGCTGGCTATGGAAGAGATAAGCAAAATAGACGCTTCTGCATCTGTTGTAATGTCTGTAAACAATTCTTTGGTATGCTACGGGCTACAGGCGTATGGGACTGAAGAACAAAAACAAAAATATTTGACCAGGCTTGCAACCGGAGCGAGCATAGGTGCTTTCTGTTTAAGTGAACCGGAAGCAGGAAGTGATGCTACTTCACAAAAGACCACTGCTATTGATAAAGGAGACCACTATGTATTGAACGGTACTAAAAACTGGATCACCAACGGAGGAACTGCAGATTATTACCTGGTAATAGCACAGACCGATAAAGAAAAAGGCCATAAAGGTATTAATGCCTTAATTGTAGAAAAAGGCTGGGATGGGTTTGAAATTGGCCCTAAAGAGGATAAGCTGGGAATCCGTGGAAGTGATACACATTCACTTATCTTTAATGACGTGAAGGTTCCTAAAGAAAATAGAATTGGTGAAGATGGTTTCGGATTTAAATTTGCCATGAAAACACTAAGTGGCGGACGTATTGGTATTGCTGCCCAGGCTTTGGGAATTGCATCCGGTGCTTATGAACTGGCACGTGAATACTCTAAAGTACGTAAAGCTTTTGGAACCGAAATCTGCAACCACCAGGCTATTGCTTTTAAACTGGCCGACATGCATACTTCCATCACTGCAGCAAGGCATTTGATCATGAAAGCTGCCTGGGACAAAGACAGCGGGAATAATTATGATATGAGCGGGGCGATGGCAAAATTATACGCATCGCAGGTTGCAATGGATGTAACTGTGGAAGCTGTGCAGGTGCATGGCGGAAACGGATATGTAAAAGAATACCATGTGGAACGTTTGATGCGTGATGCAAAGATCACACAGATCTACGAAGGAACCAGTGAGATCCAGAAGATCGTTATTTCCAGAGGCTTATTGAGAGATTAGTATTTTTTCATTCCGAGTGAAATTGAGGAATCTTTTTAGGTTTAGACTGCGTTAGACTATATATTGACCCGGCCAAGTGTCGGGTTTTTTTATAGGAAGAAGTCCCACACCAATCCAAAACGGATCACTGCGTCACGGTAAGGATACCCTGGTGCTGAAAAATATTCGTTCTTAGAGGTAAATAGTGAATTAATGTGTTCGTATTTAAAATAGATCCGCGTTTGCCGGATCTTCGCATTAAAGAAGATATCTATTAAAGGGAAGCCTCCTAACTCCTGATCGTTTTGCACATAAAACTCTGCCAATACCGGATCGTATGCATTCATATTATAAGAAGTGAAATATTTAAAATTCACCCCGGTCTGCAAATAAAGGGCCCTTTTAAACCAATGGTCCTGATAGTATAAAGAGTTTCGGGTCACTATTTGAGGCACATTGAATACTTCTTCGCCACTTACTGCCTGTTGAAATAACACAGTATTCATCAAGGCAAACTTTCCATAGCGAATCTCTTTTTCGACCTTTACTTTTAAATAGTCCACACGGTCTCCATATTGGTGCGGCGTAGGTGTTGAATCGTTTTCTTTAATAGTGAAATACGTATAATCATCGATTCCTGTATAACTCACTGTGGCATCCAATAACTTCTTCGACCTGAGTTCAAACTTAAGTTCCTGCGTCTTTACATTCTCAAAACTGTTTTCCCAATTGTAATTCACATAATCGCTCTGGTTCAGTAAAAAATTGAAATTAGGTGCCACAGAGTGTACCGTAACAGAAGCTTTTGCCTTATTGTCTTCATCCAGTGCAAAAGATGCTGCTGCATTCAAAAAGTTTGCATCAAGGTCTCCGGAGATATTGATCGCTCCTTTTCCGGAAAGCTCAAACCCACGATACTTCTTTTTGTAAGCTGCTCCTGCCTGCACCATATTTCCCTGTATCCTGTTAGTAATCCTGCCATTATCCAGAATTAAAACAGAATTGTAACCATAGTTATAATCCGTATACCCTACAAAACCTGTAATACTCCCTAAAATTGAATTATCGAATCTGGCATATGCCTTGGCCTGAAAGTCTTCCAGTTTTGTTTTTGTTTTCAGGTCTGAAGATTCATACGAATCCCCAAAACCGGTATAAGCAGAACTTTGTTTGTATTGGTAGAATTTATCTTCATAGCTAAGACTGTTTCCTATCGTTACAACTGCGTAGTTCAAACTATCCTTCTTACTGATCAATTCGTATTCGTGGTCTCCATAAAACCGAAGGCCTTCCAGTTTGTTCTCTCCGTCTTCAAAGTTTACATCCAATGTCCCCCGGTCTTCAAATTCGGGGTCGTCATTTGTAAATAATTCAATGGAATTTGTGGTAAGCCCTCCATTTTCTTCATTTAAGATATCCTGTGCAGCTACGTGCGCCTTGACCTTGTACCTTTTATTCTTTGTGTGGTAGTTGGTGGTAAACCGGAAGTTTCCTGTGCTTGTTAAGATATTCTGGTAATTCCCTAAAGAGCGAATTCCTTTATAGGCCAACGAAAAATTAAATTGTTCCGAAGTGTTTACCGTAAAAAAAGCATCCAGTTGCTGCCCTTGCTCAAAGGCTGTTTTAAAATAGATATCCGTCCACGGGGTTGGCACCCGGTAATATTTCATATCTTCGGTATCAAGATAATTGAAATGGTGTGATTGTGCGGCAAAAAGTGGCAGAAGGTTTAACTTATCAAAACTATATGCTAATGAGTTATAGGTTTGACCCACATTTGAAAAAGGAAGTAGCTCAAAGGCATCCCTGCGTAAATAATTGAACTTATATTCCTTTTGTATCGAAAGTGTCGTATCTACAGAGGTAGTATCATTATCTGCCGAAATGATCTTGTATAGATCAATAGGAGGTTTTTTTACTTTTTTGGAAGGATCATTTTGTGAAAACACCAATGCCGTAGCACACAAAAAAAGAAGTAGCAAAAGTGTTTTTTTCATTTGTTATGATCTTACACCGCAAAGGTATATTTTTAAACGGAATTCCTTATTTTTAATTTTCCATGTTACAACTAAAAATTCATTCAAATCTCGTAGAATGCGGAACAGATGAAGCCGGGCGCGGTTGTCTTGCAGGCCCTGTCACTGCTGCAGCTGTGATCCTCCCGGATGATTTTAGCCATCCTTTTTTAACAGACTCTAAGCAACTTTCAGAAAAAAAACGCCTGGCATTAAAAGAAATTATTGAAGCCGAAGCCCTTTCTTTTGGAGTCGCACACGTAATGATGGATAAGATCGATCAAATTAATATTCTCAATGCTTCCATATTGGGAATGCATCGTTCTATAGAACAGCTTTCCAAACAACCACAATTTATCGCGATCGATGGAAATAGGTTTAAGCCTTATGCCAAAATTCCTTATGAATGTGTTGTAAAGGGTGATGGTAAGTATTTGCATATTGCTGCAGCATCTGTTCTAGCAAAAACATACCGCGATGCTTTTATGGCCAGTTTACATGAAGAGTTTCCTGCCTATAACTGGAAACAAAACAAAGGCTATCCTACAGCCGAACATCGTGAAGCTATAAAAAAATACGGCCCTACACCCTATCATCGAAAAAGCTTCAGACTGCTTCCGGAACAGTTGAAACTCGATTTATGACCTTGTTGAAAACACGTCAATAAACAATCTTTAATGAGGCCAAAATTGGGATAATTCCTTCCTATTTTTGTATCTATGACACTGCTAAAAAAAATTGTTGGGTTTGCAGTCATAATTCTGTTTTGGGCTTGTGAGAATGCTACTTCAAAAAAAGGGGAGTTAATAGATTTTATTCCTGAAAACGCTTCGGTGGTTTTAAAAATTTCAAATTTTGAGACTCTACAGAGAGATACAAAAACCAATAGTTTCTTATCGGCTTTCGATAAGACAAGGCCCTATTCTTTTTTTTCAGAAAAAGCAGCCATCTTAAAGTACCTAAAGCCGTCTTCGTCCGGTATTCTTTGTGTGAATACTCCAACAGATAGTACCACAGCATACACATTTATTGCGAGAGAATCTTCAGATCTGTTTGAAACAGATTCCATAAAGGATAAAACCATCGAGACGCTTGCCTACAATAAAATATCGCTTCAGAGTATCACTACGGACAAACAAATCGCTTTTACCGCGGTAAAAGACAGTGTCTTTATCCTGTCCTCTTCACAATTGGTCTTACAGCAGATCTTAGAAGGCAAGACCGAAAAAGACCCGACATTCAAAAAAATTGCAACTATTAACAATGAAAGCGACCTTACAACCATCCTAAAAAATACTGTGGTACCCCTTTCCGACTCGATCACTACAAATTTTGCCTCCTGGATGGCCCTGGAGACCGAGATCCTTCCGGATGCCATTACTGCCACCGGCGTAGTATTGGCAAGGGATAGTGTCCCTCAATTACTATCTGTTTTTGAAGGACAGATCCCTCAAAAAAATGAAATTGCCCGAGTGATACCCAGCGTGGCACTAGGCGCCGTATCATTTACTTTCAATAATCCTGAAAAGCTTCAAAAGAACCTTCAGGATTTTCGAAAAGATGAAGTGCCAGATAGTATTTTTGATCCTTTGTTTGAATCTATCAATGAGGTTGGTTCCATTCAGTTAAAAGAAGGAAATGTCATTATCTTAAAAAGTATTGACCCCATGCTTACCAAAGAAAGCTTGTTAAAGTATGTATCCGAAAACAATGCTTTCAGGGAAGTTACTATAAGCACATTCAATACATCCGGTTTATTCACTGAAGTATTTTCTCCATTGGTTCCTTCAACAGTTCCGGAGTATACATTCCAGCTGGATGATTTCTTTGTTTTCACAGAAACCATTTCAAGCGCCGAACAAATAATTACCGCATATAAGAATAATAGTTGTTTGTCTAAAGCATTGTATTTTGAAGATGCCTCTTCTCAATTAAGTACTTCTTCGTCTTTATTGATCTATAAGATGAATGATGCTATTTTAAAGGGAATTTCAAACTTTTTTACTTCTGAAACCGTTTCTCAGCTGGAAAATATTTCTTTAAAAAAATATCCTTTTGCCGCACTTCAATTTAGTCACGACCGCGATTTTGCGCATGTGAACATGGTCTGTAAAGAAGCTTCAAAAAGCATCCTAAGCCCCGGAGGAATTTCACAGCGATTCAGCTTGAATTTGGATAATGAAATGATGGGAGATCCACAGCTATTTAGCAATCACCGTACCGGAGGTAAAGATATTGTGGTACAGGACATCACCAATAAATTATATTTAATTTCCGAAAGTGGAAAAGTACTTTGGACCAAGAACCTGGAGAGTCCTATCTTAGGAAAGGTCCATGCCGTAGATCTGCTGCGTAACGGCAAAAAACAACTGGCATTCACTACAAAGAACACCTTTCATATCCTGGATCGTAATGGAAAACCGGTAGCTCCTTTTCCTCTAAAGTTTAGAGATGATATCACACAGCCTCTTTCGGTTTTTGATTATGACAACAATCGTAAATATAGATTTGTAATAACTCAGGGCAAAGAAGTTTTTATGTATAACAGCAAAGGAAAGGTTGTAACCGGATTTACTTTCAAAAAAACAAGATCTGATATTGTACTGCCGCCACAACATATACGTATGGGGAACAAAGATTATCTGTTAATTGCCGAAAGTGATGGTAAATTGAATATTTTGAGCAGAGTGGGGAAAACACGTGTAAACGTGTCGGAATCTTTTCAGTTCTCTGAGATTCCTGTTGCTGAAGAATCCGATCGATTTGTGGTGATCACTAAGGATCACATTAAAAAAAGTATTTCTCAAAGCGGAAAAACAGCTTCGCAAAAATTAAATGTTTCCAATAGTTACTATTTTACAATTGAAGGAAATACCAAAGCCACATTAGATGATAATTTACTACGCATTAATGGGAAGCTCACAGAGCTCCCTTATGGGATCTATACCTCTCCAAAGGTATTTAACGTTAATAGAAATACATACATTTCAGTAACAGAAACCCAGGAGAATAAGGTCTATATATATAATACTTCCGGAGCTTTATTACAGGGGTTTCCGGTATATGGAACTTCTTCAGTCGATATAGGAAACGCTTCCAATAAAAAGAGAATGAATCTGGTTGTAAAAGGTTCGGAAAAAGAAGTATTGCTATACCAGATTCAATAAATCATTATAACATAGTTTTTTCTAAAAATTTAGTAACAAGCTGATTTGCATATAATTGATTATCTTTAATCATCTGCAATATGTTGTAATGAAAAGAGTAATATTCCTTTTAGCCTTGTTACTTTCATCATTTTTCTATGCTCAAGAAAATGATGAATATGTTTCAACAATTTCTAAAGAAGATTCTCTTGTCATTGCTTCCTACCGAATTAAACTGGCGCAGAATATTAATCCCTACCCGGATAGTGCTTTTTACTATTCCAGAAGAATAAAGGCATTGACCGTTCAAAGAATGTATGGAATAGGGATCGCAGATGCAGACTATCTTATTGGACAATGCCATAAGCGGGTACAGCAAAATGACTCTGCCATATATTACTTTAAGGAAGCGCTTACACTTTCCAGGGCCATAGATCATAGAATTGGAATGGCAAGAGCCTATAACAGCCTGTGCAGAACGTATTATTTAATGGGTGAAATGGAAGCTTCCATAGATGCCTGTGAGAAAGCAATTGAAAGTACGTACAGCTTTGACGACCCCAATAACCTGGTATTTGCAGATTCTCATATTGCTTTATCCACTGCCTATTCAAGACAGAATAAGCTCCAGGAGGCTATTAGAATGCTTTTGGTTGTAGACTCTGTTCACAAAGCGGAACCGTTACGCCCCGATGTTATTGCGGCTTCATATCAGAATCTTGGAAGTATCTACCTGGATATAGAGAATTATGATGCTTCCGAAGATTATTACATTAAGGCAAATGATGAATTCAAAAAAATTCCTGGAGATGTATCTTATTACCTTAACACAACTCACATAAATCTGGGACGTGTTTATTTTTATAAGAACGACCTGGAAAAAGCCGATAGCCTGCTTACCTTAAGTTATAATTTCTTTTCCAGCATTCAAGATGAGCGAAATATCGCAGAGATCAGCACCTATTTAGGGCAGGTTAAGGTAAAAAACAATCAACTTTTGGAAGGTGAAGCCTATTTTAAAGAAGGCTTATCCATACACAAGAAATATCAAAGAAACTATGAAGCTTCCTTAAATGCTTTGGAATTGGCCAAGCTATCCATAAAAAAAGAAGAGCCCGACATTGCGATTGCATATCTTCAGGAAGCTGAAAGTTTAAATACCGATAGTCAAAATAGCCTGGTAACACAGGAGACCAATAGCCTGCTTGCAAAAAGCTATGCTTTAAAGGGAGACTTTAAGGAGGCTTTTTCGTATAGTGAAAAGGCTACTCATATTAAAGATTCCCTTCAAAAAATACAAAGCGCCGAAAAAATAAAAGAGATAGAAGCTATTTACCAAACGAAAAGCAGGGACAGGGAGATAGAACTGCTTACGTCACAAAATGAGTTGGTACGGGAGCAGAAGAAGAACCAAAAGAACATTCTGTTGGGTATACTTATATTAACAGGCCTGATAGGACTATTTTTCTTTTTTCAGTATAGAAATCGTCAAAAAATAAATCAAAAACTTAAAGAGGTTGACAAAGCAAAATCTACCTTCTTCGCCAATATATCACATGAATTCAGAACACCGTTGACCCTTATAAAAGGACCTCTTGAAGATCAACTGGCTACAGACAGTCTTTCCAGGAGCCAGCGTAAAAACCTTTTATATGCACAGCGTAACACAAAGCGTTTAGAGTATCTTGTAGAACAATTACTGGCGCTTTCAAAACTAGAAAGTGGAAATTTTAAACTTCAGGTACAGCCAGGCAATCTTTCCAGGTTTATCGCAAGCCAGGCCGAAGCATTTTCTTTTAGTAGCCAGGAAAAACAAATTGATTATACCATACACCTTAAAGACAAGGATACCAAAGAGTGGTTTGATCGTGACGCTATGGAAAAAATACTATTCAATTTAATAGGAAATGCCGTTAAATTTACTCCCGAACACGGAACCATTGAACTTGTAGGGGAACGGGATGGAACAGATTACCAGTTCATCGTTATTAATTCGGGAGCTTACCTCAACCCGGTGGAACGCCAAAATATCTTTACTCGTTTTTATCAGACCGGGGCTCAAAATGTAGGTACGGGTATTGGATTGGCACTCACCAAGGAATTGGTAGAATTGCACAAAGGCAGTATCAATGTTGAGAGCGAAAAAGAAGGAAATACGAGCTTTACCGTTAGAATTCCAATTACCGAAGAAGATTTTGATGCTTCGGAAATACTTTCTGCTTCACTTCAGGAAGATGAAAGTCCCGCTACTTCTTTTTCCGAAGAAAATACTGAAAGTACTATAATTACTACCGAAGAAGATGCACCTGTTCTTTTAATTATTGATGACAATGCAGCTATTAGGGACTATATCACCTCTATCTTTGAAACTGAATATAAGATACACACAGCTGAAGATGGAAAAGAGGGGCTTGAGAAGGCATTAGAGTCTATTCCGGATATTATTATCAGTGATGTTATGATGCCTTATGAAGATGGTTTTTCCCTCACTAAAAAGCTAAAAGACAACGAGCTTACTTCGCACATTCCGGTCGCACTGCTAACAGCAAAGACCGAAGACAAAGACAAGCTGCAAGGAATTCATACCGGTGCAGACGCTTACATTACAAAGCCTTTTGGCTCGCAATTTCTAAAAGCTACTATCAACAACTTACTAGAAAACCGGAGGAAAATTCAACAGCGTTTCTCTCAGGAAGTTGTTTTATTGCCCAAGGATATTGCTATTTCGTCTGCCGATGAGAAATTCCTGGAACGCCTTCAAAAAGTGATAGACGAGCACCTGGTAGAGCCAAATTTTTCAGCAGATAGCTTTAGTATAGAAATGGGGGTTAGCCGTATGCAACTTCATAGAAAATTAAAGGCCATTACCGGCCAAACTGCAAGTGAGTTCCTCAGGTCACAACGTTTAAAATTTGCTGCAAGCCTTCTCAAAAAAAACAAAGCACCTATTTCAGAAATTGGATATATGGCCGGATTTAATGACCCTTCCTATTTTGCCAAATGTTTTAAACAAGAATTTGGCTGCACTCCCACAGAATACAATTCGTAATACAACCCATCCACATATTTTCTTCATAAAAACCTTAAAATAACGGGTGTTACATATATTATACTATTGGTTACAATACTACCAGTCTTCTATTCTACATGAGGCTAGTTTTACCTCAGCAAAATTGATTCCCCAATCATGAAAAAAAAACGTAAAGTGTATTCCGGGGCTCTTGAGATAGAACCGTTTAAACAGATCTATCTCAATATAAACCATTTGTCCAAAGGAGTGTATACTTTAAAGATAACGTATAAAAATAAGGTCATTAAGCAAACAACCTTTAAGAAATGAACAGTAATAACAAATCTAAAAAAACACATCATGAAAAAAATTGCTCTTAGCTTAATTACATTCTGTCTATTTGCCTGCCCGGTCATGGGACAATACAATTGCAGTAAATTTTATCCTTTTTCGGAAGGTGCCACATCTCAATTATCTCTTTATGATGGCAAAGGGAACAAAAGTGGCATGGTAGAATATCATATTAAGAATGTGAGTTCTTCCGGAGATACAGATAAAGCTACAATGGTATATAAGTTAATAGACGATAAGGGGAATACGCTTTCCGGATCTGAATATGAAGTTACATGCCGTGATGGAATTGTATTTATGGACTTCAGGTCTTTGATGCGCCCACAAATGTTAGAACAATACAAAGGCATGAAGCGGGAAGTCACCGGAACCAACCTGAATTTACCCAACAATCTTTCGGTAGGCCAGAGTTTACCTGATGCCACGATGAATATAAAGATAAGTATCGAGGGTATGAATTTGAATATGAATACCTCCATTATTGATAGAAAAGTAATTGGAACCGAAACCCTTACCACTCCTGCCGGAACTTTTAGCTGTTATGTGATCGGTCAGACCATGATCATGAAAACCATGGGTACCCACAGCAGAAGCTCAAAGCAATGGATCGCAGAAGGTGTTGGTGTTGTTAAAAGTGAGGATTATAATAAAAGGGGAAAGCTAACGGGAAGTAGCGTCCTCTCCAATTTTAGCAAATAGTCAATAGACTGTCAACAAAACTGCCCTTACGAATTCGTAAGGGCAGTTTTTTATTTGTAAAGCACTCGGGCTATTTTGCACCTGTACAACTTGTGTTGTAATAGGTCACTATTTCGGCAATATCTTTACGGCGAAACTCTTTATTCTCGATCTTAGATACCAGATCTTTACAATCTGAAAAGAAATAGCTGGCATCTTTTTTAAAGTTCTTAAAGATGTTATTCGATTTTATTTCTGTTGCTACAGATTCGCCTTTTCTTAGTGTATAATAACTTCTGGCAGTTGATGTGGTGGGGCCGTACATCCCGGACCCGGTAACAACCATGACCGTACGCAAGTACAGGGATACTTCCCCGGTAACCAGTTCTGTCATTAAATCGCCATTATCATCCGAGAACTTAATATACTTAAGCGTATAATTATCTTTCTCTTTTTTACCTGTAGCTATTATCTTATCTACATCCTGATAAGAAATGGTCTTCTTGCCTTCTTTGCCTTTAAATGATATCTTATCTTTTTTGGAAGTATATTTTTTAACAACATAGGTTTTTCCCGCTTTTGTTTCTATAGTGAACTGCTTCTTTTGAGCAACCATCAAAGTTGTAAAACACAAAAAGAAAATAAGTGTGATTTTAATCTTCATTTAGATTTATTTTAGGGTTAGTGTATCATTTAATTTTAATTCGGCTTCAAAAAGCCGCGCAAAATGTTTTAGTAATTTTTCTTTTACTTCTTCTACGGAAACTTCGGCCTTTCCCATTTCTACATTTAAAGAAGTAACTGCCTTCCCTTTAATACCGCAAGGGATCATATGGTCAAAATAGCCCAGATTTGCATTTACATTCAATGCAAAGCCGTGCATTGTTACCCAACGACTGGCACGTACACCCATAGCACATATCTTTCTGGCAAAGGGAGTCCCTACATCCAGCCAGACTCCTGTTTCTCCTTTTGAACGCTCCGCTTTTAAGCCATATTCGGCTAAAGTAAGGATCACCATTTCTTCAAGGAACCGAAGGTATTTATGGATATCGGTGAAGTAGTTTTCAAGATCGACAATAGGATAGCCAACGATCTGCCCCGGGCCATGGTAAGTGATATCTCCTCCCCTGTTTATCTTGTAGAAAGTGGCATCTATCTCTGCAAGTTTCTCTTCAGAGATCAAAAGATTGGAAACATCTCCGCTTTTGCCTAGTGTATATACATGAGGGTGTTCTACAAATAAGAAGTAATTTGGAGTTTCAAGATGACTTTCTTCCCTCCTGTTCCTGACCTTAATATCCAGGATCTCTTTAAAAAGTTCTTCCTGGTAGTCCCAGGTCTCTTTATAGTCCTTACGACCCAGATCTTGTATTTCGACAGTTTTATTCAATTGTTATTTTTCTATTTCTACCTGAAGGTCCAATACATCAGGGTTCTTAAAATATTCTATAAAACTTCTTTCAACTTCGATCGTTCTTCCGTCCAGGGAATACCGGGCATCTTCTATTGAGGATTTTACGATCCTTTTTGGGAAAGTGTATTTCAACGTATACATCATGCTACCCATAAAAGCCTCGGAACCCTTCAGGCTGTCTACCTGCTGCAGGTGTTTTTCTTTATCTTTAATATAGGCGTCCCTTTTAAATTTTCCTTTTTTGAAGCTATAAGAAACCCCTATGATATCATCAGAAGACTCATCTTTTTCGATCTTCATATCGTTCCCCATTTGGGGCATAAGCTTGGACGTTTCACTAAACCCGTTGAAAAGTTCATTTGCTTCATCAACTTTCTTAAAATCTGTAAAAACATTGAATAACATTTCACCCGATTCGGTGTTCATAACAGTATGGATGTTGAAATTCTCTATTTTTTTGAGCTTCTCTTGTTGCTTTTCAGGTAATTGTGAAATACTGTCCTTTTTTTCGATAAGAAATTGTTTCATAGAAATAATGGTATCGATCTTTGTAGCAATTGAATCTCCCATTCCGGCACCAAATGCCATCATTTCATTCATATCCATCTCCAGTGACATCTTTCCGCTACCATCTTCATTAAGGACCAATGTCTCGGTAAACTGACAGCTTGTTAAAAAGATCGCCAGGAAAATGCCAAAAAAAGCTTTTTTTAATATCATTATTTCTCCGGATTATTAAGAATTATCAACGCTGCGATAACGCCTGGGATCCACCCGCAAATAGTTAATATCAATACAATTAAGATAGAACCGCAGCCTTTATCAATTACTGCCAGTGGTGGAAACAAAATAGAAAGCAATACTCTCCAAATACTCATAGATGCAAATTTACGATTAATAGTTTACTTATAGGTCTTTGCTTTTTGCTTTTGTTACAAGTGTTGGTTTCCAAAATCATTGTCTTTATATTAGCATTCTGTTTTATGAAAAAATACCATCTCTTTCTATGCATTTCCATTGGGCTTTTATCCTTTATATGTAAAGGGCAGTATTCTTTTTCGGGCTATGTCGATAAAGACAGCTGGACCGGTGAAGTCTATCTTTCGGTAGTAGAGGACTACCGAAAAATATCCGGAGTGCACCCCGAACAGATCATTACCAAAACAAATCCGGATTCAACCGGTTATTTTTCTTTCTTCGGAAATAATTTACCCGAAGAGAACAAGATCTACCGCATCCATGTGGATAATTGTACCGAAGAAGACCAGGCTACTGCTCATTTTAACGGGCATTGCCCCGAAAGCAGCGAAATAGTTTTTATCGCCAATAATAAAGATACGATCTCCCTCCCCTTTTCTTTTGACAATGAGATGTTTTGCAGTGTAATTTCCGGGAATGAGAAGGCCAACGCTTTTTTAAAGATAGATTCCTTAAAAAACGACATGCGTTTTGCATTTGGAACCTACAGAAGCGAAGCAAACCGTAAGATCAATTCTGAAAAATGGTTTGGTATTTTTCAGCAATACGGAGAACAATTACAGGAACCTCTGGCCGAATTATACAGCTATGCTTTCCTTTCGGACAGAACCAACGACTTACATTCCTATTACCTGGAAGACCTTAAGACCAATTCGTATTATACGGACCTGCTGGAAAGGCTCACAACCCGATACCCTAATTCGGCCTACGAAAAACAATACCGGGCAGAGCTTACTTCAGATAGATATTTGATCAACGCAGCAGAAGGAGAAACCTTTCCATGGTGGGTATATGTACTGGGAGTAGTTGCATTGCTCTCAATTATGGGAAATCTATATTTCTTCGGAAAACTAAAAAAGATACAACAACAGTTGCCTTCCCTCGAAAATTCACTTTCTCAGCAGGAACAAAAAGTGTTGGACCTTATTTTAAAGGATAAGACCAATAAAGAGATCGCTTCCGAATTATTTTTGAGCGTAAGTACCATCAAAACGCATATCAATAACTTGTATAAGAAATTGAACGTTGCTTCCAGAGAAGAAGTGAAAGCGCTTTTTTCTAAGTAGTTACAAAAATTTCAACTAGGGTCTAGTCCTCATTTCAACCCTATACTCCTCTGTTTTCCTTTCTGTTTTTTGAATCTTCGGTACCACAATTCAAAAAAACAAAACCATGAAAACCACACAACTAACTGCCATACTTTTATTAGTGGCTTCTTTTTATGTTTCAGCACAATCTTTTAATTATGAGATCACTACAGAAGGAAAATCGCCCGTACTTTTAGGAAAGATCAATAAGGAAGGGCTTTCTTCTGAAGCTTATTATGAATGGTTCACAAAGAACTATGACGAGTATCAAATCAATCCTGTTCTTATCGATCAATTTAAAACCCAATTGAAGGAGTACACCATCAAAGCCTTTATGGGAACCTGGTGTGGTGACAGCAAACGGGAAGTTCCCCGGTTCTATAAGATCCTTGAAACAGCAGATTTTCCATTGGACCGCCTTACGCTTATAGCAGTAAGCAGAGAAAGGGATACCTATAAGCAAAGCCCCGGAGGTGAAGAAGAAGGGCTAACGATCCACA
Source organism: Altibacter sp. (assembly GCA_028285705.1). Lineage (GTDB taxonomy): Bacteria > Bacteroidota > Bacteroidia > Flavobacteriales > Flavobacteriaceae > JANQOS01. The sequence continues at coordinate 1,774 of JANQOS010000015.1, read as the reverse complement.
GGGTTCCTACTTTTATTTTTTACAAAGACGGAAAAGAGGTCAACAGAATTGTAGAATCTCCCGTTACTACACTGGAAGCAGACATTCATGCAATTCTAAATGGTCCATACACCCCAAACTACCAGGCGGTGGATATGGTACATGGTCTGTTACAGCATGTGCCACTTCACAAATTTGAAAAAAAGGGAAGGAAATTACTTCCGAAGCTAAAAGAAAAAGCTACGAGCATGTACGAATTGAATACGTATGCCAATGTACTTTTCTTTGCCGGAAAAAAAGATGAAGCCATTGCAGTGGCCCGTTTGAACATAAAACTTTTCCCGGAAGAATCCAGGGTCTATTCCGGATTGGCCAACAAATTATTTCAAGTAGAAAAAGTCTCTGAAGCATTGACACATTATGAAAAAGCGTTGGAATTGGACCCCGAAAACAAAAAATTAAAAGATAAAATTGCAGAGATAAGAGGAAAAGATGCGCAATAGGTACGTATTTTTTGATGGATTTGGGAAATAAATTTAACAAATAGGCTAATTTTGCAGCTTAAATATGTAAGCATGCAACTTTCTGAACTGGAAATCATACGTAGAGAAAAACTCAATCAATTACGAAATTTAGGTATTGAGCCATATCCGGCTGCTTTATACCTTGTAGATCATCTATCTAAGGATATAAAACAGAATTTTGCTGAAGGAAAAAAAGTAATTATAGCCGGTCGTTTAATGTCCCGGCGTATTCAGGGTAAAGCATCTTTTGCCGAATTGCAAGATGCTGAAGGCCGCATACAAGTATATTTTAATCGTGATGAAATTTGTCCCGGTGAAGATAAGACCCAATACAATGAGGTCTACAAAAAATTATTGGACATAGGCGATTATATTGGAATAGAAGGTGAATTATTTACAACGCAGGTTGGTGAAAAAACGGTGATGGTAAAAGCATTTACACTGCTTTCAAAATCACTGAAACCACTTCCGCTTCCTAAGACCGACAGTGAAGGAAACACTTATGATGAGTTCAACGACCCGGAGCTACGGTATCGCCAGCGATATGCAGACCTGGTAGTGAACCCCAAGGTGAAGGATACCTTTATCAAGCGTACCAAAATTGTAAATACCATTCGGGATTTTTATAATGAAATGGGATTTCTTGAAGTAGAGACCCCTATTCTGCAACCTATCCCGGGAGGTGCCGCTGCACGCCCGTTCGTGACACATCATAATGCGTTGAATATTCCTTTGTATCTAAGGATCGCTAACGAGCTATATTTAAAAAGGTTGATCGTTGGTGGTTTTGACGGGGTGTACGAGTTTTCGAAAGATTTCAGAAATGAAGGAATGGACCGTACACATAATCCGGAATTTACCGTAATGGAAATGTATGCCGCTTATAAAGATTACCATTGGATGATGGATACTACCGAAAAGTTACTGGAAAAAGTAGCATTAGAGCTCCATGGTACCACAACAGCACAATTTGGCGATAATCTGATCGATTACAAAGCTCCTTATCAACGTATTGGGATCCTGGATGCGATCAAGGAACATACCGGCTACGACCTGTACCAAAAAAGTGAGGAAGAAGTCCGTGAAGCTTGCAAAGCTTTGGGTGTTGAGGTGGATGAAAGCTTCGGAATTGGGAAAATGATCGATGAGATCTTTGGTGAGAAATGTGAGCATCATTACATACAGCCCACGTTTATCATTGATTACCCGGTAGAGATGAGTCCGCTCACTAAAAAGCACCGCAGTAAGGAAGGACTAACAGAACGGTTTGA
>JANQOS010000014.1 GCA_028285705.1 Altibacter sp. | reverse complement strand
CTTACCAGCAGAGGTATTTAAATTCAACATATAGATTCCTCTTGCAAGATTAGAAGTATTCATAGTACCATTTACCAATCTTACTCCTGTATCTTTACCTAATACATCGTAAAGAACAGCTCCTTTAATTTCAAGAGCAGAAGGTGCGCTAATGTTTAACACTTCTGAAGCCGGGTTAGGATATACTGAAACTCTAGAAAGTAAGTAATCATTTACGGATAATTGTGTACAGTCACCTCCAAATTGGAAATTACCTATTAACTCTCCACTTCCATTTTCTCCTTCTATTTCCATTTTAGTAACAACTTCATCAGAAATGAAACCAAAGAAAGTCTGACTATTAACCGGTGTAATGACTGTATATGTTTCGATAAGAACATCGCCGGCCCCATAGATTCTAACCACAGTGCTAGGGTCATTATTTTCCCATAGATCCATAGCTACAGCATATACATCAACAGAAAAATTAACAATTGTGTACTCTGCAAACGTAATAGCTCCTGCTAAAGCATCTACATTTCCAATAGCTCCCGGTGGAATAGAAACAACATTTGTAGCATTGGAAGCTTCTATGGAAAATCCATCTTCCAATTCACCTGCTGCATAGCAACCATCTCCGGCACTACTCACAATAGGCCCACAATCTGTAATGCCTCCAGGTCCTCCTGAAAAATCTTCTGAAGCTAATGTTCCTGTACAATTCGCAGCAAAAGCGATATCAAAATCTACTAAACTGGAATAGGTGTCTATAATAGGTTGTCTGTTATTGTCAACTCTTGTAATAATGGCAGGAGTATTGGATTGGTTTGCTTGAATACCTACATCATTTGCTAGGTCTCCGTACGACTGTTGCCCAAATGCAGTATAAGCTATAAGGCAAAGCAATAAAGTAATTTTTTTCATAATTAGTTGTTTTGTTGTTTTAGTATCAATCAAATATATAAAACGATTTGACAAAACTGGTGGATAATCAAAACATTTACTGTCATTTTCTATTCTGAATTAAAATCGCTTGCATCTATATAAAAGCAAAAAGCCTTGCAAATGCAAAGCTTTTCCTTAAGTTTTGAAGCAATATTTACTGCTTAACAATTTTATGCGTTAGTGTACCTACAGAAGTCTTTACATTCAATATGTATACTCCTCTGGCAAGATTAGAGGTGTTAACAACACCATCTACCAATTTCAAACCTGTATCCTTACCTGTAACATCAAATACAGAAGAACTAACTAACTCTACATTAGATGGTAATCTAACATTTAAAACATCACTTGTAGGGTTAGGGTAAATAGAAGTAGCCTCAGCTAAATTGTCACTTGTACCTAATACTACATTATCACCTATAAGGTTTAAGATAATGTCGTTATCAAAACCAGCTCCAACATCCGCCATAAGAGTTGGTACATCGATACTACAGTCAGAAGCAGATAAATAAGATGGGGCTGTTTCACCTAACGTATTTTGCCCAATTCTAAAAGCTACAGTATCGTCATCCAATCCAATTAGCTCAACAACTACTTCATCTCCGGGAGCAACAACAGCAGGAGTATCAAGATCTGCAACAATTAAAGTTCCTACATCTGCGGCAGTAACTACAGTAGTTGAGTTATTTCCTATTAAAGTAAGGTTCCCTAATGGAAAAGGAGCGTCTGTTGTATAAATATTTATGATTAAACTCGCACTTGGAGCAAGGTCAACCTGTCCAACACCAAATTCAACGCTTCTAATTTCAAAATCCATTGTTACTTCAGGGAAATCCGGAAGGTAGTAAGATCTCCACCAGTTATTTTGAGCTGTAGGACCACCTTGAACTCCACAAGCAACACCTGCTTCAATAGTCGCTACATCTGTTGAATGCGACAAGGTTATCTGTGCACTCATAAAAGTTGTTGCCAGTAAAGCAACAAATAGTAGTGTAATTTTTTTCATAATTTATGATTTTAAAGTTTAATATTGAGTAACAAATATATAAAAGCAATTGGTATAAATCTCTCTTTACGTGTTAAATCTATAGGCCTTTGATTTCTCTTAAATACTATAAATAGTACAATTATTAAATATTTTGTTATTTTGTTCTCATGAAAAAAATCACTTCCCTCATCTGTATCATTTGTATTATTTCCTGTACCACAAACAAGAAAAAAATTGACTTCGATTTTACTACTGTTTTTGAAAGATCTAAGGGTACAGAAACTGCAACTTATCATGAAGTGATCACTTTTTACGAAAATCTTTCAGAACAATATACTTCGATTGCGATGTACACAATGGGGAAAACCGATAGTGGCAATCCCTTACATTTAATAACTTTTAATCCGGACAGGACCTTTGAATCTGAGTTTTCCAATGATGAAAACAAAAACATTCTTTTGATCAACAACGGTATTCATCCGGGCGAAAGTGATGGTATTGATGCATCCATGTTACTGTTAAGGGATCTGGCCGAAGAAAAAATCGATGCGCCAAAGAATACTATTATAGCTGTGATCCCTGTATACAATATTGGCGGCTCATTAAACCGGAACAGTACAACCCGAACCAACCAAAACGGCCCGGTCTCTTATGGTTTTAGAGGTAATGCGCGAAATTATGACCTTAACAGGGATTTCATAAAAGCAGATACAAAAAATGCAAGGGCGTTCATAGATATTTTCAGAACCGTGAATCCTGATCTGTTTATTGACAATCATGTAAGTAATGGTGCAGATTATCAATACGTCTTAACACATTTATTTACACAGCATAATAAACTTGGAGGTGAATTGGGTGCATATATACATACTTCTTTGATGCCAAAATTGGAAAACACGCTTAAACAAAAAGAATGGGATATTACACCTTATGTAAATATCTTTAATCGTTCCCCGGAGAGCGGTTTCTCACAATTTATGGACAATCCAAGATATTCAACCGGATATACCGCTTTGTACAATACCATTGGAATGATGGTAGAAACACATATGCTTAAACCTTACAAGCAACGTGTAGAAGGCACTTACGAATTAATGAAAAGTTTTATTGAGATAACCGATAAAGACGCGGAGGTGATCAAAGAGCTTCGTAAAAATGCTGTTACAAAATACAAAACCGGGAATACGTACCCGCTTTCCTGGAAAATAGACAGCTCAAAAACAACTACGCTTTCTTTTAAAGGTTACGAAGCAGAAATGAGGCCCAGTAACATAACAAACGCAGATCGTTTAAAATACGATCGCAGTAAACCCTTTACAAAAGAGATCACTTACTACAATCACTTTGTCCCTGCTCAAAGAATTGTGATTCCTTCCACATACATTGTACCGCAAGGATGGTGGAATATCATAGATGTGTTAAAGTTGAACAATATAAAAATGGAAAGAGTGCAGAAAGATACCATTATCACTGCAGAAGTCTATAGGATTAAGAGTTATGAAACCGTTCAACGCCCTTATGAAGGACATTATCTACATTACAATACACAAACCGACACTAAAATTGAAGAAGTCTCAGTTAAAAAAGGAGATTACATGATAGATACACAACAAAACGGTGTACGTTATTTATTGGAAACCTTAGAACCTTCTGCTCCCGACTCATTCTTTAATTGGAACTTTTTTGATACGATACTACAGCAAAAAGAAGGTTTCTCTCCATATGTTTGGGAAGATATGGCTGAAGACTTTTTAAATGAAAACCCAATAATTAAAGCTCAATTTGAAGCTAAGAAAGCAAGTGATCCTAATTTTGCAAATAACTGGTACGCACAATTGGACTGGATACACAAACAATCACCAAACTATGAAAAATCACACTTGCGGTATCCTGTCATTAGGGTGGGTGGTTAAATACTCTTTTGGAAAAAGCAGTTTAATATTTTCGTAAGAATCTTGTAATGCTTTTTGCGTTTTTTCAAAATTTTTCCAGCGCACCTTTTTAATACCTTCTTCAGGTTCGGGAATTAGAGGGCCGTTGTAATCCGTATACATTTCGTACCAATAGGTCACTTTTAGTTTGAACTTATCATTGCGCTTAAAGACATGATATGTCTTGGTAATAAACCTTTTCACTTCAAGATGCTTCACACCTGTCTCTTCCATGGTTTCCCGTATCGCGGCCTCTTCATATGTCTCCCCTTTCTCAACTTTCCCTTTGGGTAGGTCCCATTTTTTGTTTCGGCGTATAAAGAGAATTTCTTTTTTATAGTTAAACACCATACTTCCGCCTGCCTCAACAACCGGTAGTTTTTTCCGAAGAAATTTTTCTAGTTTTTCAGGGTTTTTGTGATAAAGGTTTACATACAACAATTCACCGTTATTGATCTTCTTTATTAATTTTTTAAACTTGGCAAGCTTTAAGGGAATAGAGGTATACTGTTTTCCTATTTTTTTCTCTGTAGAGAGAATTATAGGAATATCATTGACAAAAACTTTATACATTTGCAGTATGATTTTAAGCAAAGAAACAGCGCAAAAAACGGCTGAATTACTATTGCAAATTAATGCAATTAAATTACAACCACAAAACCCTTTTACCTGGGCATCCGGATGGAGATCTCCAATATATTGTGACAATCGTATAACCCTTTCATACCCGGCAATACGTAACTTCCTGCGAGAACATATAGCTTCGCAAATTGAAGATATTTATGGAAAACCGGATGTAATAGCCGGTGTTGCAACAGGTGCAATTGGTATAGGTGCCCTGGTGGCAGACTACCTTAATCTTCCTTTTTGCTATATTCGTCCGGAAGCAAAAAAGCACGGACGTCAAAATAAAATTGAAGGCTATGTGGAAGCCAATCAAAACGTTGTTGTTGTGGAAGACCTTATTAGTACCGGTAAAAGCAGTCTGCTTGCGGTAGAAGCACTTAGAGAAGCTAATATCAATGTAAAAGGGATGATAGCCATTTTTTCTTATGGGTTTGAAGTTGCAGAAAACAACTTTAAGAAAGCAAATGTTATGCTCAATACCCTTAGCAACTATGAAAGCCTATTACAACAGGCAGAAAAATCCAATTATATCTCTGCGGAAGAAGTAAAGCTTTTAAGTCAGTGGCGCGAAGATCCCGAAAATTGGAACCCCAAAATCAAGACCAATGTCGAAAAGGCATAATTATTGCCAGTTAGCAACTTAAAAAGTATATCTTATTCATGGAATTGAACAGTAAAAAAATAACCGTACAAAAGTCTGCCGAAGAATTATGTGATTTTCTCAGTGATGTAAAGAACTTTGAGCAGTTAATGCCGGAAAACATAAGTAAATTTGAGGTAATTAACGAAAAAGCATTTGTTTTTGCATTAAAAGGAATGCCGGAAATTGCATTGGAAGTGAAAGAAATTAACGCTCCAAACAAAGTGGTTTTGGGAGCAATGAGCGATAAGATTCCGTTTACGTTAATTGGTGATATCGAAGCTGTAAATGAAAATTCATCCCAGGCAGAACTACAGTTCCAGGGAGACTTTAACCCTATGATGGCTATGATGATCAAAGGGCCCATCACTAAATTTCTGGATACTTTAAGTACTAATTTGGAGCAGGTTTAAAGAAGTAACTTAATTTCTTTAAGTTGATATTTGTTAAGTTGTTGGTCTTCTTTTTCAACCAGTAATTCTCCTGTATCTGTTACCCCTTTGATTATTCCGTTGAATTGTTTCCCCATAGTATTTTCAAATACGGACACTTTATTTTTTCTAAAAAGTGAAGCTTCATATTCTAGCTTCAAAGTTTCAAAATTTGATACGGAAACGCGTTCCAACTGTGATAGTATTGCTTCAGAAACAGACTCCAATATGACATCGAGATCATATTTTTTATTGGTTGCTAAAAAAAGAGAGGTTGCATTTGGCAATCCTTCAAATTCAGATTCGTTCACATTTAATCCCACTCCAATAACCGAAGCTTCCAAATTTGTCCCTTTGATCTGATTTTCAATTAAAATACCCGCAACTTTTTTTTGATATGACATTATGTCGTTAGGCCATTTAATGGAAACAGAAGGAATTTTTAGCTTTTCCAAAGCTGTTTGCACCCCTATAGAAATAGCAAAAGCTATGTAAGGTTGATGAAGTACAGATATGTTATTAAACCTCTTAAACACACTAAATGCAACACTTTCGCCCTCTTTAGACCTCCATTTTGTACCCATTTGACCTTTCCCTTTTGTTTGCTTTTTAGCAACCACAACAAGAGTATCTTCCAACATTGTTTGCTTACTTAAGTCCTTAAGGTAGCTGTTGGTAGAATCAATGGCATTAAGTTTGATTATTTTCACAAGGTAGAAGATTGTGTTAATGTTACGTTTACAAAGCGTTTCAAGAAACAAAAAAGTAATAACTTTGCACAAATAAATTCCATTAATGTCAAAAAAAGAAATAGGAACAGACCAACTTGTAACAAAAATAATAGCAGGAATTGAAGAAGTTAAGGGACAGAACATTGAAATTCTGGACCTTAGGGATATAGAGAACACAGTATGTGACTATTTTATTATCTGTGACGGTACCTCAAATACTCAAGTAAATGCAATTGTAAATTCAGTTCAGAAAATAGTAAGCAAAGCCGCTCAAGAAAAGCCCTGGCATGTTGAAGGAAGTGATAATGCAGAGTGGGTCTTAATGGATTATGTTAATGTAGTAGTACATATTTTTCAAAAACATATCCGTGAATTTTACGATATTGAAGGATTATGGGGCGATGCTAAGTCTGTAAAAATAGAAACAACTTATTAAAACTAGTTAAGCCATATGGCCGAAGAAAATAAAAAACCCGAAATTAAAAAACCAAAATTCAATGCCTATTGGATCTATGCCGCTATTATTTTAGTGTTTTTAGGTATTCAGTTTTTTGGTGGAAGTAGTTGGTCTCAACCTGAAAAAACTACTCAAGCCGATTTTCAAAGATATCTGGAAGATGGCGATGTTGAAAAGATCGAGATCATCAATAAAAAGATAGCAAAGGTATATCTCACACCCGAAGCAAAAAATAAAGAAGTGCATTCGAAAAAGAAAGGCCCTACCTTTTTACAAAGTGCAAATGATGCTTCTTATCAATTTGAATTTGGGGACCTTCAAAATTTTGAGAACAATATCAACCAGATAAAGGAACGTAATAACCTAACCACCAAAATAGTCTGGAATACGGACAGCAATATGTGGGGGGAACTTTTACTTACGCTACTCCCTTTCATAGTAATTATTGGTATATGGATATTTATTATGCGCAGAATGTCATCCGGCGCGGGAGGCGGTGCAGGAGGTCAGATCTTCAACATTGGAAAATCCAAAGCCAAACTTTTTGATGAAAAGACCGATGTAAAAACATCCTTTAAAGATGTAGCCGGCTTAGAAGGGGCCAAAGAAGAGGTTCAGGAAATTGTGGACTTCCTTAAATATCCTTCAAAATATACTGCCCTTGGTGGTAAAATTCCTAAAGGAGCCCTGTTAGTAGGGCCTCCCGGAACCGGTAAGACCTTATTGGCAAAAGCTGTTGCCGGAGAAGCAAAAGTACCTTTCTTTTCTCTGTCGGGGTCAGATTTTGTTGAGATGTTCGTAGGTGTAGGTGCTTCGCGTGTACGCGACCTCTTTAAACAGGCAAAGGAAAAATCGCCTTCAATAATTTTTATTGATGAGATAGATGCTATTGGTCGTGCCAGAGGAAAAAATAATTTTTCAGGTTCTAACGATGAACGCGAAAACACACTCAATCAGCTTCTAACAGAAATGGACGGTTTTGGAACCAATACTAACGTAATTGTTCTGGCCGCCACAAACCGTGCTGATGTTTTAGATAAAGCTTTAATGCGTGCCGGACGTTTTGACAGGCAAATTTACGTGGACCTTCCTGATGTCCGTGAACGTAAAGAAATCTTTGAAGTACACCTTCGCCCAATTAAAATAGACGATACGCTTGATACAGATTTTCTTTCTAAGCAAACTCCTGGTTTTTCGGGAGCCGATATAGCAAATGTGTGTAACGAAGCTGCTTTGATCGCTGCAAGACAAGAAAAAAAATCTGTTGGTAAACAAGATTTTCTTGATGCAGTGGACCGCATTGTGGGTGGACTTGAGAAAAAGAATAAAATTATTACACCCGATGAAAAGAAAGCGATCGCTTTCCATGAAGCAGGTCATGCTACAGTGAGCTGGATGCTGGAACATGCCGCTCCACTAGTAAAGGTTACTATAGTACCTCGAGGACAATCTTTAGGTGCTGCCTGGTATTTACCCGAGGAAAGGCTTATTGTACGGCCAGAGCAAATGCTAGATGAAATGTGTGCTGCAATGGGTGGGCGAGCTGCCGAAAAAGTAATTTTTGACAAAATTTCCACCGGAGCTTTAAGTGACCTTGAAAAAGTGACAAAACAAGCCCGCGCCATGGTAACGATCTATGGCTTAAATGAAACCATTGGAAATTTAACTTATTATGACTCTTCCGGGCAGAACGAATATGGTTTTACAAAGCCCTATAGTGAAAAAACAGCCGAGATGATCGATAAAGAAATATCAAGGATCATTGAAGAGCAATACCAGCGAGCCGTTGACCTGCTTATAAAAAATAAAGATAAACTCACTTTATTGGCCAACGAACTACTCGAAAAAGAGGTTATTTTTAAAGATAACCTTCAAAGGATATTTGGCGACAGACCTTTCGAAAAAACCGAAGAAGAGGAAAAAGTGGCAACTACATAGTGTTGCCCTTTTTTAGTTTCCCTTTACAAACTTTAGTTTTATGGTAACAAAACTTCAATATAGATTTTATATATTTGGAGAATAACGTATAAGAAACTCCTCAAATTGCTATAAATGAGTCTGTTTAAAAGACTTTTAAATCCTAACTATAAGTCAGAAGAAAAAGCCAAAAAATCTGACCACGGTAAATATTACCCTGAGGATAAGCTACCTACAGATGAGAAGTTTACCTACAATTTTAATAAAAACGGCGGGAAATTTCTTTATTGTGAAAATCTGGAAGAAGTTCTGGAAGCGTTCGATAATATTCTGTTGGAAAATGATTGGTATGAACGCGATGTTTTTTGCATCAACGAGCAATTAACAGAAAGATTTGCCGGATACAACCTAAATTTTATAGAAAACCCAAATGCCACTTTTTTTCTATCTGCTTGTGAATCTTTGGTGGCAAACAATGGTTCTATTTTGCTTTGTTCTAATCAAATAAAAGAAAAAAAGCTAAACGAGCTCCCTGCAAATTTTGTGATCTTTGCCACTACAAGTCAATTAGTAGATAGTATTAGTGAAGGGCTCCGTAATATAAAAAACCAAAGCAAAAGACATATTCCTAGTAACATAACCACTATCCAAGACTTTGAGACCGAAAAAGAAAAGGATTTTATGAGTTATGGAAGTAGCACAAAAAACCTATATTTGCTGCTTTTGGAAGACCTGTAATTTATGAAAGAACTTATCGTGCGATCCATATCGGGTGTTTTATACATTTCGATAATAATCTTTTCAATGTTTGCATCGCGCGAATGGTTTATGGGGCTTTTCTTTATTCTGGGACTTATTACTCTTAATGAATTTTTAAGACTGGTACATTTAAAAGGTTACATTGCTTATATATTGTTGGCAGCTGGGATGTATTTTTTAAGTTATTCGGTATTTGATAGTAATGCCGTAATCTTATTTTTGATCCTCTCTGTGTTTGTTAACCTGTTTTTATTGAAAGATGTACTATGGGTAAACAAAATACCCATGTTCGAAAAGAAGAAATACATTACAATAATTTTTTATTTAATTAGTGGTTTTGTGTTCTTAACATTGATTCCCTTTAGGAATGAAGAATTTGTTCCGGAAATAATCATTGGAGTATTCATATTAATCTGGGCCAATGACACATTTGCCTATCTAATTGGAAAAAACCTGGGGAAACGTAAACTATTGGAACGCATATCTCCCAAAAAAACAGTTGAAGGATTTTTAGGAGGAATGGTAGGTTCTATTTGTGCAGCATTTTTTATCTTTAAGTATTTACAACTTTTTAGTTTGAGTATTTGGATAACATTGGCTGTTATTGTTACTTTATTTGGAACAGTCGGGGATTTAATTCAGTCAAAATTCAAACGTCAGGCAAACGTAAAAGATAGTGGCATATTAATGCCGGGACACGGAGGGCTATACGACAGGTTAGATAGTGTTATTTATGCAAGCCCCTTTGTATATGCCTTTTTAGAAATTGTAGATTATGTTTCATAGGGAAGGACATAAAATAATTTTCATTGCACTTTTTATTTGTATAATATTAAGTCTTATTGCTGAATTTTTAATAGAAAACAGGTTGCTAAAGGGAGGTATCATTTTGTTATTGATGGTGCTTTTGGTCTTAGTACTTCAATTCTTTAGAAATCCAAAAAGGAATTTTACCCGTAATGAAGAACAGGTACTTTCTCCTGTAGACGGTAAAGTGGTAGTTATAGAGGAAGTATTTGAAAAAGAATACTTCAACGAAAAACGCATACAGGTTTCCGTATTTATGTCTCCTTTGAATGTACATGTTACACGTTATCCAGTTGGTGGAAAAGTAGTATTCAGCAAATACCATCCGGGTAAATATTTGGTCGCCTGGCATCCTAAATCCAGTGAAGAGAATGAACGTACTACCGTGGTGGTAAATACCAAAGCTTTTGGTGATGTATTGTTTCGCCAGATCGCAGGGGCTTTAGCGAAACGAATTGTAAACTATGCAAAGGAAGGGCAAGAGATCAAACAAACGGAAGATAGTGGGTTTATAAAATTTGGTTCTCGAGTAGATGTTTTTCTACCAATAGATACCAGAATAGATGTAAAGCTGAATCAAAAAGTAAAAGGAGGAATTACTGCCATTGCATCAAAATGACACCGGAAGAACTAGATATTGCTTTTAAAAACGCTGTAGAAAGCATCAACAGCCATACAGAACCTTTCCCTGCTGATGTCTTATTGAAATTATATGCTTATTATAAGCGAGCCACAAATTCTCAAGACACTTCTACCGGAACCAAACCTTTAATAAGTGCTTTTAAAACCAATGCACTGTTCCAGACAAGGCATTTAAGCTCAGATGAAGCTAAAGAGCTATACATTGAAGCGGTAAATCAATATTTTTTATATAGAAAGTAATTAACTATTGTAAGCTTGCCAAACTTGCTTTAATAGTTTCAATTTTTGCAAGTGCATCGGCTTCTTTTTGTTTTTCCATCATTACTACTTTTTCAGGCGCACCGTTAACAAAACGCTCATTCTTCAGTTTTCCCTGAACGCTCTTTAAAAAGCCTTCGGTATATTTTAATTCTTCTGTAAGTTTTACAATTTCTTCTTCTACATTTACGTTCCCAGAAATAGGCACAAAATATTCATTTGATTTTACCCGAAAAGTCAATGCGCCGTCTATCTTTTCAGAAATATAATTCAGATCTGAAATATTTCCGAGTTTACATATTACTACATCGAAAGTGTTCAACGCACCTGTATTATTTATAACTGAAAGGCTTATGGTTTCTTTAAAAGAAATATTCTTCTCTTTCCTAATGGTCCGTATTCCGGAAACAACTTCCGAAGCAAATTCAAATTCTTTTATCAACTCCGGGTCAAAAGATTGTGTTTTTGGCCAATCCGCAATTATTAAAGCTTCCTGAGGAGTTCGTTCTGTTATATGTTGCCAGATCTCTTCAGAAACAAAAGGAACAAAAGGATGTAATATCTTTAAATTATTCTCTAAAACCGAGATCACTTTTTTATAGGTTTCTACAGAAATAGGCTCACCATATCCGGGTTTCACCATTTCCAGGAACCAAGAGCAAAAATCATCCCACACCAATTTATATGTAGCCATCAACGCATCACTAATACGGTATTTGCTATAGTGATCCTCGATCTCTGCCAGTGTCTTTTGGAACTTATTTTGATACCATTTTATGGCAATAGCTGCAGTCTCTGTCTCTTCTTTTTCTTCTGAAATTTCCCAACCATCGATCAATCGGTATGCATTCCATATCTTGTTTACAAAACCACTCCCCTGTTTACAGAGGTCTTCATCGAACATTAAATCGTTTCCTGCCGGTGAACTTAGCAACATACCTACACGCACCCCATCTGCACCGTATTTTTTCATTAGTTCAATAGGGTCCGGAGAATTCCCCAACGATTTACTCATTTTTCTTCGCTGCTTGTCACGTACAATTCCTGTGAGATACACATTTGTAAATGGTTTCTCTTTTCGGTATTCACACCCGTAAATGATCATTCTGGCAACCCAAAAGAATAAGATCTCCGGCGCAGTAACCAGATCATTTGTAGGGTAGTAATAATTGATTTCCTTATTGTCAGGCTCTAAAATTCCATTAAAGACAGTTATAGGCCATAAGCCGGAAGAGAACCAGGTATCCAATACATCCGGATCCTGTCTTAGGTCTGATGCCGAAAGTGTATCATTTCCGGTGCTCGCACGAGCCTCGACAACAGCTTCTTCCAATGTCTCTGCAACTACAAAATCTTCTTTACCGTCGCCAAAATAATAGGCGGGGATCTGCTGCCCCCACCAAAGCTGGCGGGAAATATTCCAATCACGGACATTCTCCATCCAATGGCGGTATGTATTTATAAATTTTTCAGGAACGAGGTTTATATCCTTGTCAAGAACTGCATCTAAAGCAGGTTGTGCCAACTCTTTCATTTTCAAAAACCACTGGTCACTTAATTTAGGCTCGATAACTGCCCCAGTTCGTTCACTGGTCCCTACTTTGTTGGTATGTTGTTCAATTTTTGCAACAACGCCCGTCTCTTCCAGTTCTTTTACAATCTCTTTACGTGCCACAAAGCGGTCTTTACCCTCATAATGTAATCCAAAACTGTTTAAGCTTGCATCATCATTAAGAATATCAATAACTTCCAAACCATGCTTGTCCCCTAATACTTTATCGTTTTCATCATGTGCCGGAGTTACTTTTAAACAACCGGTTCCAAACTCCATGGTCACATATTCATCTTCGATGATCGGGATAACACGGTTGCATATAGGTACAATAGCCTTTTTACCTTTTAAATGAGTAAAACGCTCATCATTTGGATTGATACAAATAGCCGTATCACCAAGAATTGTTTCGGGGCGAGTAGTAGCAATAGTTACGTAATCGTTACTGCCTTCTATTTTGTATTTTAAATAGTATAGATTTCCTTGTTTTTCTTCATAGTTCACTTCTTCGTCAGACAGGGTTGTTTTAGCTTGCGGATCCCAGTTCACCATTCTATAGCCACGGTAAATGTTCCCTTTTTTATAAAGGTCCACAAAAACCTTGATCACAGATTCAGACATATCGTCATCCATTGTAAATTTAGTACGTTCCCAATCACAGGAAGCACCTAGTTTCTTTAGCTGCTCAAGGATGATTCCCCCATGCTTATGTGTCCATGCCCAGGCATGCTCGAGGAAAGCTTCACGGGAGAGGTCGGTTTTTTGTATTCCTTCTTCCTTTAATTTAGCCACAACTTTGGCTTCCGTAGCAATTGAAGCATGGTCTGTTCCAGGTACCCAGCAAGCGTTATAGCCTTTTAGACGTGCACGGCGAATAAGTACATCCTGTAATGTATTATTTAACATATGCCCCATATGAAGCACTCCGGTCACATTTGGTGGCGGAATTACAATAGTATATGGCTCTCTATCATCTACCTCACTGTGGAAGTAATTATGTGCCATCCAGTAGCTATACCACTTATCTTCAACGTTTTGAGCATTATATTTTGCTTCTAGGGCCATTTTTGGTCTAATTTTTGAATTGTAATGTGCAAAAGTAGTTATATCTGCAAGATTATAAAAGTGAATAACTTATTTTGCAGTTTGTAAGAAAGATACTTACATTAGCTGTTCAAAAATTTAAAAACTATGAAAAAATTAGTATTAATAGCGGTAGTTGCATTAGTTAGTTTTGCCGCCAATGCACAAGCGAAAATTAGTTTTAAAGCTGAAACGATAAACTACGGACAAGTAGCGAAAGGCAGTGATGGTGTTCGTACTTTTGAATTTACAAATACCGGTAATGCTCCTTTGATCATCAGTGATGTAAAATCAAGTTGTGGCTGTACAGTTCCTAAAAAACCGGATGGCCCTATTGCTCCTGGTGAAAGTAGTACTATAGAAGTAAAGTATGACACAAACCGAGTAGGTCCTATAAGAAAGACTGTTACTGTATATTCAAATGCAGACGAGCCTATTAAAGCATTAAAAATTAAAGGCGAGGTTCTCGCAGAAGGAAAAAGTGTTTTAGAAAAAACGAGATAACACTATTTAAAATATCAATTAATAACCGCCTAAAAAGGCGGTTTTTTTATATTACTTTTTTAAGGCTGAATCTAACTTTGGACTGCACCCCATTTCGTTCAATAACCATAGAGATTGTTTTACCCACTTTAGAACTGAATAACGAGACCAATTCGTACAACTTATAACGGTAGGAAAGTTTATTGTTAATACTAATGATCTCATCTCCCTTTTCAATTCCAGCCAATGCAGCAGGTGAATTACTTCTAACGTCGGCTACTACAAACTTGGGGGCCAGAAAGAAGTTATACACCTTCTGTGTTAAAATAGTCACTGCACCACTGGTCTCATTAACCTCATTTGTTCCCCTTAATGCACCTTCGAGAATTTCCTTTTCGTCTTTTACTACAACCAAACCGTCATGCTCAATGGTTAAGCCACTCATATTATAATAGAACGGGTCATTAAAATTACCGTTCTTTCTAAGGATCATTCTTTTACCCGGATAATCCATTATAACCGTAAAGCGCTTAAGGATGTCCCCACCTATACTACCATCTCGTTCTTCGTAAAAATTAATATTATCCAATGCTTTTTCACTTGGAAAGGCAACATTTACACCCTCTAATGTATATTTTCCTATACTTGCCTCGGTTAATCTTGAGCGTTTTCCAAAAATATTACCGCTTAATCCCAAGCCCAAAAAATCATCAAAATAGTTTTTGGGAGATTCTGTTATTCCCATAGCTTCATCAAAAAGCCAAAGGGCATCACTGGACCCACTATCTAAAAGTAAAGTAACTTCTTTTGAAACATTGAAGGATGTGATGTTGAGATCCAAATAAGGCTTGTTTTCATGGAAGGTAAGATCGAAAACCTCACAGGACCTACACACTTTTGGTGTAAACTGAAGCGGGTCATAAAAGATTAATCGCTTCTTTAAATAATCGGTCTTGACAATAAATTTTTTGAAGAACTCGTAACCTATTATACCGTGTACAGGAAGCCCGATACGAGGAGAAAGATTGAGAGAGTGTTCGAAGATCACATAGATTGTATGATCATTATCTGTAGCACCTCCAATAGCAACCGAGTTATTCCTACTCCTAAGTGCTTCTATACTACCTCCTTCTCCCAAACCACGAAGCCTCAAGGGTCTTGCATTTCTC
>JANQOS010000178.1 GCA_028285705.1 Altibacter sp. | reverse complement strand
TAATCCAATTTTAAACCTAACTTGGTATAGGTAAAGTCACTTTTTGAAATGCCTTTGATACCTTGTGTGATCTGAGCACTGATCTTTGGAAAGCCATCAAAATATTCCACTCTTCCATCTTCTGTAGTAAAGAAATTACTTTTTGGGCTAATTCTAATAGAGGTAGTGGCTTCGGTGGTATGATAGTTTTCATAAGTGATACCATCTTTGAAAAATTGATAGTCTTCAATTTGGTTAATCTTGACTCTCGAAAGGCGTACTTCCGAAAGTATTTTGGGAGTAAATTCGTATTGAATATTTGTTTGCCAGGTTCTGTATTTGTAAAACTGTGTAATATTTACTAATCGAGGTTCAAAAACAGAATACACCCTATCATCAGTAAGATAATTGAATGTTCCAATCTCACGAATATCGTTGATATAATAGAGGTTGACCCAGGTCTTTCCACTTTTGTTTAACCGAAAACTACCTCCGGCACTAAACTTAATATCTTTATCCTTAAAGCCTCTTGCTATGTAACCTCCCAGTTTAATATATTCAGATAAACGGTTATTGGTTACGCCCCCAATGCCTAATCGAATTCCTTCGTAGTTGTTATATTTTATAAGGTAACGTAGATCAACATCAAAAAAGCCAATAGGGTAAAAGCCGGTGTTAAAAGGGTTTTGTTTTTTTTCCTTTCCGGAAGCAGCGGTGTCTTTTTTGGTTTCTATGGCGGGTTGCTGCGCAATGGTACTATATCCTATTAGAATAAAAGAGAGGATCAATAATTTACGCATGAAAATGGAAGGGTTACTTATGTATGCAAATTTATACAGAAAGCGGCATTTAGCCGCTTTTATTGTGTTTTGTTTAACTAATTCTAAAATTAAACTGTCATGATCTCTTTTTCTTTATGAGAAAGGATTTCATCAATTTTAGCGATATGATCGTCCGTCATTTGTTGAATATCTATTTCCAGATTTTTTTCCAGATCTTCAGAGATATCTAACTCTTTAACTTCATTATTAGCATGTTTACGATCATTACGCACCCCAATTTTAGCTTCTTCGGCCTCTGCCTTAGCTTGCTTTGCTAATTCTATTCTACGTTCTTCGGTTAAAGGAGGGACGTTAATGATAACACTTTCACCATTGTTCATAGGATTGAAACCAAGGTTGGCATGGTGAATTCCTTTTTCAATTTCGGGGATCAAACTTTTTTCCCAAGGTTGGATACTAATTGTCATCCCGTCCGGAGTACTAACATTAGCAACTTGATTTAATGGAGTTGGACTACCATAATAATCTACCATCACACTTGCAACCATAGAAGGAGATGCTTTACCGGCACGGATATTAACTAATTTTTTTTCAAGATGCGTAAGTGCTTTACCCATAGCTTCCCGCGTACTGTCAATAATAAATTTAATTTCGTCTTCCATGTTAAAAAATTTTAAAGAACTGTTTTCAAAAACCAGGCCAAGGCTATAAATTGACCTTGGTGCCAATTTTTTCTCCGGAAACTACTTTAAGTAAATTGCCTTTGGTATTCATATCGAAAACAATTATAGGCAATTCATTTTCCTGACTTAATGTAAATGCAGTAGTATCCATTACCTTTAGTCCTTTTTTAAGGACATCATCAAAACTAATAAAATCGAATTTTGTTGCATCTATATCTTTTTCCGGGTCACTTGAATAGATTCCGTCTACACGTGTTCCTTTTAAAATAACGTCTGCTCCAACTTCAATAGCACGTAACACAGCGGCAGAATCTGTAGTAAAATAAGGATTTCCGGTTCCACCACCAAATATTACCACACGACCTTTTTCCAAATGCCTGATAGCTTTACGGCGTATAAAAGGTTCTGCAACTTCATTTATCTTTACAGCACTCTGTAAGCGAGTAGGAATGTTTTCATCTTCAAGCGCGCTTTGCAAGGCAAGTCCATTGATAACAGTTGCCAACATTCCCATATGGTCCGCTTGTACCCGGTCCATACCACGACTGGCACCTGCAACTCCTCTAAAAATATTACCACCTCCAATTACAATTGCAACCTCAACACCCAAAGCTGTAATATTCTTGATTTCATCTGCATATTCTTTGAGTCGTTCCGGGTCAATACCGTATTGGCGGTTACCCATTAAGGCTTCTCCGGAAAGTTTTAAGAGGATTCTTTTGTATTGCATAGCGGTAGTTTATTGAGGCAAAAATAACGAAAAATTATGGATGATTGCTTTAAAATAAAAAACGCCTCCAAAATAATTTGAAGGCATTTTTTTATAAGAGATTATATGTTGTTTATCCTAAAGATACTCTTTCAAAAGAAACAACTTCTACGTCACCAACAGATTTAACATATTCGGCAACGCTCTTTTTTTCATCTTTAATGAAGTTTTGATCTAAAAGACATTGTTCCTGGTCCAGAGTTGTGTTATCAGAAATAAAACGCTCTAATTTTCCAGGTAGGATTCTATCCCAGATTTGTTCAGGCTTACCTTCTGCCTTTAATTCTGCTTTTGCATCTTCTTCGGCTTGTGCAAGAACTTCATCTGTTAATTGTGCTCTGGAAATATATTTTGGAACATTTTTAAGTGTTTTACCTAATCTGCCCAATTCAATATTATCTTTTTCGATAACTGCTATTCTGGCTTCGGTTTCCGAAGCAATAAAACTTGCGTCAAAATCTTTGTAAGATAATGTAGTAGCTCCCATTGAGGCAACTTGCATAGAAATGTCTTTTGCCAGAGCTTCGGCTCCTTCTATATTAGCAGATAAACCTACTAAAGCAGCAATTTTATTTCCATGAATATAAGATCCAACGAAAGGAGCTTCTAAAGTTTTATATGCACCAATTTCAATTTTCTCACCAATAACTCCTGTTTGTTCAAGAAGTTTTTCATCAACGGTCATGCCTCCAAAATCAGCAGCTAAAAATTCTTCCTTACTTGAAGTATTTAATGCAATTTCTGCCATTTTATGTGCCAAAGCTACATAGTCGGTATTTTTAGCAACAAAATCTGTTTCACAGTTTAAGGAAACGATTACTCCTTTTGTTTTAGCATCATTTACTTTTGCGATCACAGCACCTTCACTGGAATCACGGTCTGCTCTTTTTTCAGCTATTTTTTGTCCTTTTTTTCTTAGGATCTCAATTGCTTTGTCAAAATCACCTTCTGCCTCGACCAATGCCTTTTTGCAGTCCATCATACCGGCTCCGGTTGCTTTTCTTAATTTATTTACTTCTGCGGCTGTTATGTTTGCCATCGTATTAAATTTTTAAGTTATGTATTAAAAAAAGTCGCTTAATTTATTTTCAGTGAGAAAAAGAACCAAACGACTTTTATGTGTTAATTGAATGTTTCTTATTCTTCTTCTTTTGTAGCAGCGGCTTCTACTGCAACAGCTTTAGCCTCTTCTTTCTTAGTGTCGGGTGCTGCCTTAGCTGCTTTTGGCGCATCATCTTCTTTACCAGATTTTCTCTCGGCAAGGCCTTCGATAACCGCTTCGGAAACTGAGGTCATTATCTTATCGATAGATTTTGAAGCGTCGTCGTTAGAAGGGATCACATAATCTATTTCACGTGGGTCACTATTAGTATCTACCATTGCGAAAATAGGGATGTTCAATTTTTGAGCTTCTTTTACAGCAATATGCTCACGTGTAGTGTCTACAATGAACAATGCTCCTGGAAGACGGCTCATGTCACTAATGGAACCTAAATTCTTTTCCAATTTAGCTCGAAGACGGTCTACCTGTAAACGCTCTTTCTTAGAAAGTGTATTAAAAGTACCATCTTGTTTCATACGATCAATAGAAGCCATTTTTTTAACGGCTTTTCTAATCGTTACAAAATTAGTAAGCATTCCACCGGGCCATCTTTCAGTAATGTACGGCATATTGGCATTGCCTGCTTTTTCAGCAACAATGTCCTTTGCTTGTTTTTTTGTAGCTACGAAAAGGATTTTTCTTCCACTGGCTGCGATCTTTTTAAGAGCTTCATTAGCTTCCTCAAGTTTTGCAGCAGTTTTGTAAAGATTTAAAATATGAATTCCATTGCGCTCCATATAAATGTAGGGAGCCATGTTTGGATTCCATTTTCTGGTCAAGTGACCAAAGTGTACACCTGCATCCAGCAAGTCTTTAACTTCTGTTTTGTTTGCCATTTTGTAATAGTTTACTTTCCTGTAAATAGATAGCAACCTATTCGTCGGAGACGAATCATGGTTTAGATGCTAAACTACTCTCCGCCAAAGGCGGATAACAGCGATTATTAATAATATGTCGAATATTCGACGATTGTTTAAGAACGTATCCCAACACTTTGAAAATTCCAAAGTCGGGTGAGTTTTCCCAATGGGAATATAATTAACGCTTAGAGAACTGGAATTTCTTACGAGCTTTCTTCTGACCGAATTTTTTACGCTCTACCATTCTTGGATCTCTGGTTAATAAGCCTTCAGGCTTTAAAACCGATCTGTTTTCTTCATTAACTTCGCACATAGCACGAGATAATGCCAAACGAATTGCTTCGGCTTGTCCTGTGATTCCACCACCAAAAACATTTACATTAATGTCAAAGGACTTATCGTTTTCTGTTAACGTTAAGGGTTGTTTTACTTTATATTGTAAAGTAGCGGTAGGAAAGTAAGCTTCCATATCTCGCTTGTTTACAGTGATGTTCCCTTTTCCTTCAGAAAGGTATACACGGGCAACAGCGGTTTTTCTTCTACCTATTTTGTGAATAACTTCCATTACTTGATATCGTTAAGGTTAATGGTTCTTGGTTTTTGTGCCTCCTGATCGTGCGTTGCACCGGCATATACTTTTAAATTTCTGAATAGCTCAGCACCTAATTTGTTTTTAGGCAACATTCCTTTCACAGCTTTTTCAATAACTCTTTCGGGTCTTTTGCTTCGCAATTCAGTGGCAGTCAAACTACGTTGTCCACCCGGATAACCAGTGTGACGAATATATGTTTTATCCTCCCATTTATTTCCTGTTAGGTTGATCTTTTCGGCATTAG
>JANQOS010000152.1 GCA_028285705.1 Altibacter sp. | reverse complement strand
TCCCCTCAACCATGAGAAAATAAGGTTCATTGGTTTTTTTGTCAACCCACAGGTAACAGAACATCTTTCCTTTATAACAAAAACAAGGCATTCCGTATTTACGTGTTTCCGTGATATCCTTATCATAATTTAGCACAATATCACGCATGGCCAGCAAACAACTTTTATTTGGCTCTTGTTTCTCAAAATAGAAATTGTCATTTTGATGTTTCATTTTTTGTTGAAGTTAGAATTTTGTGGTTCTGCAACGGTTGGATCACTTCGTTACATTCGAATGTTTTTTTACGAGTTTATTATACTGTCCTTTTGTTATGAAAATCCTGTGATGAAAAGGGTTTGTTGCTTTGTACATTACCAATGTTTCTCTTTGGTCATGATCCCAGTGAAGGATCTTTTGCGTTTTTAGGTCCAGGTCGATGTAATACCGAGTTTCTTTATCTTCTCTTTTTTTCATTCTGAATATTTTTTATTGATCCTTCGTCAATTGTTTTAAACGTCCCTGGTAGGACTGCCAGTAATTTCTTTTTGTCCTTTCGCTTAGGAAAGATGCTGCTATCATCTTTTCCACAAACTGCGATTGGCCTTTCATTGTTCTCATGATAGCTTCGGAAACCTTTTCTGTAATTCCTGCTTCTGCCGCAAGAACGGCAAATTGCGCCGCAATTTTCCCTTGGGCCAGATTTCGGGGCAAAAGGCCATCTTCCAAAGCAAAGTCTCTGTCCTCAATATGAATACGGCTATTCAGCAGGTCATACGCAGGACTTAACCGATAGTCCCCCATTGGAGTTTCTAGCAAAGAAAAGTTCTTAAAATGGGCATCTCCATTTGAAAAGAGATAGTTGAACAGTATTGTTTTGAAAAGCTTAGGAGCTTCCAATTTATATGCCGGGACATAGTCTCGCATTAATTGAAATAGCTCTAAATAGTTCCCTAAGTACTTATAATGCTCTCCATGGGTTTGGGGCGTTCTTCCTGCCAGTGACGCAAAATCATCCTGCCCCAGTTTGGTACCATCCTCATTTCTGTCAAAACGTTTGGTTATGTAAGCTGGAGCACCATTTTTAAAGAATATCAACGCGTTTTCTGCAGTTTCAATACCATATACCTGCCGGGCAATTTGCATAGAGAGGTGTTCGTTGGCAGGCATCTGGTCCGGTCTTTTACCTGCATTGGGAATGGGCTTTAAAATGTATGAGCCTCGTTCACCTTCAGTGATAAGTCGTAATTTATTTTTTTCGAGCAATACGGAAAACTTTTCCTGAACACCGGAAATGGAGAAACGTTTTCGGTTCTCTTCAAACAATTCGTCTGTTTCGGGATTGGATGCCGGCGAATCGTAGGGTAGGATATGATGTACCTTTTTGCCTTGAAACACTCTTTTTCGGCACGTTCTGCTATAGGTGTCAAAACCTTCGGCCAATGTCCCGGGACAAAATCTTATTTCGGGTAAACTCATGGATTTTCTATTTTGACTACTCGTACCGCACCTATGCTATCGGTCTTTGCAGTGACCATTAACAGGCCAAAATAATCGGTTCGGTCAATGCGGTTATATGTACATACAACTTCTTTATTAGAGCCTTCCGGAAGCATATTGTAGAAGAATGGAAACAAGTATTCCGAATTATATTCTTGCCGGGTTTTAGGCAGTGTAAGACTTATACCGGGTCTTTTATCATCTGCAACCCAGATATCGTGATAGCGAAATGTAAATGAACCATCGTCATGCTGGGTCAATATACCCGCTTCTTCATCCTTGTATAGTATGTGTGCCTGTCTCATTTACCGGGAGATATATCTTTGATCTTCAGGCAAATTTCCATGCCCAATACATCTGCTAACTTCTGTAAGGTCTGCAACGTAGGGTTTCCTTTTCCGCTTTCAAACTGTTTTAAGGTCCTTAGGCCAACACCGGATAGCTCCGCAAGGCCCCTTTGGGTTACCTTCATTACCTCCCTGCGTTCTTTTATGGTCGCTATTAACTCTTCTAAGTGCATTATATGGCTCTTTTTTATGCAAATATATAATAAAAATTCAAATATGCATAAAAAGTGCGTTTAAAAGCACTAATTCATGAAATTTTTGATTTTCACTATTGATATATAATAAAAAGTGCGATATAAAGCACTTTTAAAGGATTTTATTTGTTTTGCAGTGTCTATTTTATTTCTGAAAACTGAATATTCTGAATGCGGTACCTCCTCCAGTCCTTATAATCAAAATGCCACCATTCGTATTCATAAACAGTAAAACCGTGTTCTTCCATGATGTTCCTCAGCAGGTCCCTCATTTTTCGTTGTTCATCCGTGCCTCCCTTGTAATGGGGATAGGAACGCTCTGTCATCTCATCGTACCCACTTGTCATGGGTACTTGTTTTCCGGAAGCGATCTCATATAAGGTAAGGTCTATGGCACAGCCCCTGTTGTGTCTTGAACCATCTTTAGGATTGGCTACAAATTTTCTATCTTCCTTTGGAGTGATATCCCAAAATGTTTTGGTAACACTCCATGGGCGGTACCCGTCAAATATCATCAATCCATAACCCAATGGTTTCAGTTTTTTATTCACTTCTACAAGAGCTTTGGCCGCAGGGCGTTGAAGAAAAGCCCTTGCTTCCGTATAGACCGGCCTGCCAGCAAAATTATTGCCGGAAGCATACCTTATATCCAGTTTGAAAGTGGGGTCGAGCTGAATTAATTCTACCAGGTCAGACTCTCTAAAATCTCCGGTTTCACGTGGCAGACCTACTTTACAACTGTACAGGAACAGCAGGCAAAAAAGTATAAGCACCCGGAATAGTTCAATTCTTTTTTTGAAGTTAAGCATAGATGAGCGTATTTCTTTTTAGCATTGGAAACTAAGTTAGCAAAAAGGAGCGAGTTAATGTACTCTATATTGGCAACAATCTAAGTGTCAATTTCTATATGTTCAACCTTTACGGCATTGTTGTTGGGTACAATTTCCAACCCTAATGTATCACTAAGGACCTTGACAAAAGACGCTCCTAAAAAAATGATTTGAGAAGTATAATACACCCAAAGCATTATTAGGGCAAGGACACTTGCAGAACCAAAAGTGGATGTTAAATGACTATGCCCTATATACATCCCAATAGCTATTTTCCCGATCATAAATAAAAAAGAAGTGAACAGGCCTCCAAGCAATGCCGGTTTCCAATATACTTTTGCATCCCCGAGAAATTTGAACATCAAACCAAAAACCAGTGCAATAATAAGAAAGGAGGTAAGGTGTTCATAGATATAGGATAGCCTGTAGTCACTGTGAATTGTTGCTGAATGTTTGATCAATACACTATGTATCGTCGTACTGATCAAAATGATAAAAAACAGCAGGATCAAAATAGAAATGGAAGAGATATGTTTTGTCAGGTATCTTACAATACTGTTTTTAGGTTTTGCCTTAATGTTCCAGATACTATTGAAGGAGTTATGTATTTGGTTGAACATGCCCGAGGCACTAAACAATAGCGTTACGAACCCGATAACGGAAGTTACAATACTGTTATGTTGACTGTGTTGATTTTTAATGATGTCCTGAATTTGCAGGGCGGCATCATTTCCCAAGAAATCTTTTAATTGCGAATAGATCTCTCCCGAAACCGCTTGTTTGCCAAAGAGGATTCCCAAAAGGGAAGTTATAATGATGATCATGGGGAGCAGTGAAAAAACCGTATAATACGCCATTGAGGCTCCCTTCTGAAAGGTATTACTGTTAAAAAAGTGCTGAAACGTATGCTTAAAGAGTTGAATCATTTTTAGTAATTTTTTACCCTGGTTTATTTCAAGTTTTCTCTTCCAGGAATTCTTTAAGACTATCTTTGATAAAATAGTTCCATCCTGCAACATCACTTTCTCTTTTAAATTCGGGGATATTGTCCGGAAATTTTTCAACGGCCATAAAGAACAACAAATTTGGGTATAGTTCTATTTGTACGAAGTTAACAAAAAGGAGCAAAGCATGAATGAATTTATATACCCTTTGCAAACGGGTTATTTTTTTTATACTTTTAGAATGCCTTTGACCCTTCAGATTTATTGAGACTCCCCCTAAAATTATCATTGATGCATACTCATATAGATAAGGCAGAAAAAAAGAGTCGTTCACAACTTCCGGGAGAAAAAAAACAGCAGAACCTTCAGGGTGATGCCGCTTTTTCATTTACAGATAACAGGCCGGAAGCTATTTCCCAAAGAAAATTACAAGAGCAAGCAAATAACAGCCCCCAAGTCAGGCATATTCTACAATTACAGGCCAAAGTAAATGCAGGAAATAACTTTGATGAGTTTTCTAATGCCAGTCTCCCTATACAATTAAAATTGGATGGGGGGCTTATTCCTGTACCGGACTCAGTGTATGACCCCATGGGTGAAGAAACCAATGCGGAAAAGGAGTGGAGGTACTGGAGGGAAGAGATCTTTAAGTACAATGACCTGGAAAGA
>JANQOS010000138.1 GCA_028285705.1 Altibacter sp. | reverse complement strand
AACATGGAGTGAGGCTACCGAAACTGTACCTACTACTTTTTCGGGAGGAGCAGAATACGGGCTGGGATTAATAAAAAGAGAATATCTGGGGATTGAAGCTTACGGGCACGGGGGAGATCTTGCGGGATATTCAACAGCTGCTTTCTACTTTCCTGAAAAGGACATTAGTATCGTGGTAAACGGAAACCAGGGCGGAATCTATTCTACACATTTAAACAGCACTGTTGAAGCATTGCTTCAGGTGTATTTGGATTATGAAGTAAGCCTGTCTGTAGATTCTTATGTATTTGAAAAGAAAAATGTACTCGTGTACCCCAATCCTTTTACAAATAGAATAAGCTTACAATTTAATTCAGGTTTAAATGAAAAAAAGCTAAGTTTTAATATGGTGAACATTTCCGGAGAAGTTGTTTGGGAATCTACTGTTACAGCTAATAGTTCGCAAAATGATCAAACCTTCAATCTGGAAAATTTTGCCAATCTTAATTCCGGGATTTTCTTTTTGAATATGTACTCAGATTCTCAATTTGTAAAGACTTTTAAGGTTGTAAAAAATTAAGAGGTATGGTTTAATAAAGTGATTAGGAAGATGGGATACAGGGCGTTACCCTCTAAATAAAAAGAAGTCGTCTTTCATATGTTCTATTCGTTCATCCTTATTGGTCATAATATACTCCAAGGCTCTCTGGGTAAAATCTTTTCCTTTTTCGGTAAGAAAGACTATTTCATCTTTTATTAGAATCATATTGTTTTTTTGCGCCAAATCCAGAATTGTTTTTGCACGAATCTTTTGCCAGTTTATATGTTCATTTAAATGATTGATATGTCTCTCTTCTTCCTCGGAATGATTATTTAAATGCAATAAAAATGTGATCAGGGAGACTTCGGTTCGCTGTTGTTTCTGTCGGTATAGTACAGAAAGTAGTCCTTTTCTTGGTGCAAATAAATAGACCATCAAGAATACAACCCCTAAAACTGTGGTCATGGAACCAGAAATAGAGGCGTCTAAGAAATGTGCCAGCCAATATCCTGCAATTGCCGAAAACACTCCAAAAACTATTGATAATAATAACATTCGTTTTAAGTCACTGGTCAATAAATATGCTGTGGCTGCCGGGGCAATCATCAATGCTACTACCAAAATGGCGCCTACTGCATCAAAGGCGCCTACTACGGTCACAGACGAAACGGACATTAACCCATAATGCATTACAATTGGAGAGATTCCAAGTGCCGAAGATAACCCGGCATCGAACGTACTAACTTTTAACTCTTTAAAAAAGAGGAAAAGTAGTCCTAATGATAGTATCAGGATAGTTCCCATAAGCCAAAGTGATTTTGGGCCCATATCCAATCCCGAAAGTATCAATCTATCAAATGGAGCAAAAGCCAATTCCCCCAATAATACGGCATCAATATCCAAATGAACATCATTTGCATTTTTGGCGATCATAATCACTCCTATACTAAACAATGCAGGAAACACCAATCCAATAGCAGTATCTTCTTTAACCAGCCCGGTTTTTTGTATGGCTTCTACCAGTATTACAGTAATCACTCCCGTTAAAGCGGCAAGTAGAATCAGTAAAGGAGAGTTCAGATCCTGAGTAATAAAAAATCCGGCGACAATACCCGGGAGAATAGAATGGCTAATAGCGTCACTAATAAGTGCCATTTTCCGAAGTACTAAAAATACTCCGGGAATGGCGCAGGCAACAGCTACAACTGCAGCGATCATTTGTATTTCTATTTGCGGACTAGTCATCTTTCCTTTGTTGGCTGTATAAATTTTTAGCTTCTTCAAAACCCCTTTCGGTCATAGCCCATTGCTGTCCCGTAAGTGTAATCCATTCTTTGTCTTCCAGCCGTTGAAGTGATTTTTTGGTAAAGCCTTGAAAATTATTTAAAATTCTAATAGCATGGGGATGTGAGATATTTTCGTGGTCCTTAACTATTCCATACATAAACTGAAGTGTTTTCTTAAGTTTAAGGTCTCTTCTGTTCTTTCTAAAACGAATTTCTCTGAAAAGCAATCCTCTTCCGGGAGAAAAAATAAAGGAAAACACTACAAAGACTGCTGCCACTAAAACTATTACCGGCCCGGTGGATAAATTATTCTGACTCGCACTGATCGCTGTTCCGAATACTCCGGAAAAAGCTCCGAAAATTGATGCCAATACGATCATTACTCCTAAACTATTGGTCCATTGTCGTGCAGCAGCAGCAGGAGCAAGTAACATCGCGCTCATTAGAACAACTCCTACTGTTTGCAACCCCAAAACAATTGCCAAAACAATAAAAAAAGTGATCAGAATATCTATAAATCTTGTATTAAACCCCAGTGTCTTGGTATAATCTTCATCGAATAAAAGAATTTTGAATTCTTTCCAGAATAATAGCAAAATGGAAAGGCTTATTCCCGTAACAATAAGCATTAGCCTTACGTCTTCTTCTACTAAGGTAGCTGCCTGGCCAAATAAATACTTATCTAACCCTGCCTGATTGGCATTGGGTTGTTTTTGAATAAACGTAAGCAATAACATCCCAAACCCAAAGAACAAAGAAAGGATCAATCCCAAAGCCGTGTCACTTTTAAGATGTGTTTTTGAGGTCATGCCACGAATCCAAAAAGTACCAACCAGTCCGCTTACCAAAGCTCCTAGTAATAGAATATTTGTGTCTTTCGCACCAGTAATTAAAAAAGCCAAAGCAATTCCCGGTAGTGCTGCATGAGAGATTGCATCTCCCAATAAGCTTTGCTTTCTCAATACTGCAAAGCTTCCCAACATACCACAAATTGCACCCAATACAGCAGTCCCCAGCGTAATGGTACGAAGGGTATAATCTGTAAATAGCAACTCGAAATATTCGGCAACAGACATTACTTATTTATTGCAACTTTATAGTTGATTCCGTAGGTTTTGGTTAGATTATCATCGTTGAAAATCTCTTTAACCGGCCCTGTGGCAATCTTTTTTACATTTAAAAAAGTTACCCAATCAAAATATTCAGGAACCGTTTGCAGGTCGTGATGTACAACAACCAGTGTTTTTCCTGCTTTCCGTAGTTCCTTTAAAATATTGATAATAGCGATCTCCGTAGTAGCATCAACTCCTTGAAAAGGTTCATCCATAAAATAGATAGAAGCATTTTGTACCAGGGCTCTCGCTAAAAATACCCTTTGCTGTTGACCACCGCTTAACTGACTTATCTGCCGATTTTTAAAAGCCAGCATTCCTACTTTTTCAAGCGCTTCTAATGCAGCCTTCTTTTCTTTTTGGCCCGGTCGTTTGATCCATCCCAGGCTTCCGTAGGTCCCCATCATGACCACATCGATAGCCGTTGTAGGGAAATCCCAGTCAACACTCCCTTTTTGGGGAACATAAGCAACCAATTTACGTTGCTTATTGTAAGGCTTACCATAAATTGCCACACTACCCGCTATAGGCTTAATAATTCCCAGAACAGATTTTATCAATGTTGATTTTCCAGCTCCATTGGGCCCCACAATAGCCATTAAGACACCTTCCGGAACTGCCAGGTCTATATCCCACAAAACCGGTTTATAGTTATAGGCAACCGTTAGGTCATCAACTTGAACTGCAAATTTGTTCTTCATGTTATTTCAATGAATTGACAATGGTGTTTACGTTATACCTAAACATCCCTATATAAGTTCCTTCATCTGTCCCTGGATTCCCTAAAGCATCACTAAAAAGTGACCCTCCAATAGTTACATTGGCTCCTTTCGAAACGACGGATGCCTGCAATGCTTCGATAGTTCTACGTGGAACTGAGCTTTCTACAAAAATGGCTTTCACCTGCTTTTCTATGATGAAATCCGAAAGACGCTGTACGTCTTGTACCCCTGCTTCTGTTACCGTAGAGAGGCCCTGAAGGCCTACCACTTCAAAATCGTATGCTTCTCCAAAATAATTAAAAGCATCATGTGCTGTTACCAGTATTCTTTTCTCTTTGGGAAGTGTTTCGATCGTTGCTTTGTTTTCTGTTTCCAAAGCATCTAGCTTCATTAAATAGGTTTGTTTATTCTTCTGAAAGAATTCAGCGTTTTCAGCATCTGCTTCAGCCAGAACCTGAGTTACTTTCTCTGCAAATTGTTTGAAGTATTGAATGTTGAACCAAACATGCGGATCGTAATTTGAAGCAAAATATTCTGACCCTATTAGTCCGTTTTTATCCAATACTTCGGCCAGAGCAACTTGCATCTTATCCTGATTCTCCATTTTTTCAAAAACCTCCACCAGCTTTCCTTCAAGATGTAATCCATTGTAAAAAATAACATCTGCATTGTACAATTTGGAAACGTCTCCTTCACTCGCTTTATAAAGGTGTGGATCTACCCCGGCTCCCATAAGGCCATTCACATCTATGTGGTCTCCACCAATATTTTTAACCAGATCTGTGATCATTGTAGTAGTGGTTACTACATTCAATTTACCCGATTTCTCCGTAGAATTTTTACAACCGGTAACTGTTGCTATAACAAATAATAATATGATTATTCTTTTCATCGTTGTTTCTAATTTGGAATTCTAATACTAACCCCGGTACTAATCAATATATCCTGCCCTTCAGTAAAACTTTTACCTATGGTTGCATCTAGTTGAATGTTATTCTGGATTGAATAGGTAATCCCCGCATCCCAATAATGATTGGCCTTATTGTCTTCCGGCAAATCGCCATAGACCTCGGCATATACGCCCAGCTTTTCCAGGATTGCGTATCCATAAACGAACGTATATACATAAGCTGCCTCCGAACTATCGTCTCCCCATTGTGCCCCAAGGTTATATCCTATACTCGATTTTTCATTTAAGGTATGGGCAAAAGAAAACCTAAAATCCACCCCAGTTGTTTCCGGGCGATAGTCTGTTGAAGCCATAAACGGGAGCATTAAATGTCCTAGTAAGGCTATTTCGGGAAGAAGTCCTTTTTCTTCGGTAACTTCAACTTTAGCTCCTAATAAAAGTGGCGAAAAACCACTTGTTACATCTCCAGAACGTATATTATTGACTGATGTCCTACCCTCTTCAAAATTCCACCCTATACGCAATTCAAATTTTTCTAAGAGGCCATAGCGAACTAATGTTGTATTGTACCCAATTGTTTCAGTTTCGTTGTTATTTTCCTTAAAGGATTCATAAAAAGCTCCCGTTTCTATTTGAAAGGAATGTACAGGAACCGTATTCGGCGATTCTGTAGCATCCGGTCTGTCTGTTATCATTTCCGGGACCTCTTTGGTTTCCTGTGCAAATATTCCTAATGACATTCCAAAAAACAGAATGCCGATATTGTGTTTTAAATTCTTCATTTAGTTTGTTTGAACATATAGATTTTCTGCAATCTTTTGCGAAATAAAAAACTGATCGTTTCCTACCTGAATGATCATGGAACCATCAAAAAACTCTTTCCCTAAGACTTTGATCTTAGTTCCAATGCTTATTTTACGTTTGTCCAGGTATTGTAGAAATTCCCCACTTGATTCTTTAACTCCAACGCATACTCCTCGTTGGTTTTTATTGCATTCCGAAAGTAATTTCTTTTCGGTACGCTTTATATTTCCATGCCTGTCCGGGATGGGGTCTCCATGGGGATCAAAATCCGGGCTTCCCAGAAACTTATCCAAACGCGTAACTAATTCTTCAGATTGAATGTGTTCTAACTGCTCTGCGATCTCATGAACTTCATCCCACTGGAAATTGAGTTTTTCAACTAAAAAAACCTCCCACAAACGATGCTTTCTAATGACATTTGCGGCAATTTTTCTTCCGGTTGGAGTTAATAGGGTTCCTTTGTATTTTTTATAGGAGAGGACATCTTTTTCAGCAAGCTTCTGTACCATATCGGTCACTGAGGATGGTTTGGTATCCATCCTTTCAGCAATAGCATTCGTACTTACTTCTCCCTGGTTTTGTTGCTCCAGGTGGTAAATAGCCTTTAAGTAATTTTCTTCTGCGAGTGAAAACATAAAGGCAAAGGTAAACATTTTTTTCTATTTATATAGATTTTATTTTTAGTTTTGTCTAAAAATAAAGAAAAATGCGCCTCTAACCGTACTATTTTCAACAATATATTTAGTTAGAATCCTCTTTCCTTCTGAAGTT
>JANQOS010000131.1 GCA_028285705.1 Altibacter sp. | reverse complement strand
TCGTCATTGGAAAACATGAAATGGAGTCCGTAACGAATATTATGAGAGCTTATATTATTAGTGATCTTACAAAAATTTGAAAATTCCAGATAGATGCCGTCACGTACATGGGTCACTATATTTTTGTCGACCTCAATATTTTGGCTGTACCATAACTGGATCCCATTACCCGAATTATATTCCTCTTCGGCATCACCAATTATCTTATTATGGTATACCCTTCCGTCGCTGGCTTTTTCAAGGTAAATTCCAAAGAATAGTTTTTCCAAAACCAAATTCTGAATTAGAAAATTCTTGCTTCTAATTACCCGTACAGCGGCATAGTCTTCCGTATAACTGGTTCCTACATTTATAATGAACAATCCGTCCAAAGTTACATTATCTGCAGTGACCTTTATTATTTCACCTTTAAGCTCCCCGTCAATAACAGGAAAATCTTCTCCCAAAAGTGTCAGGGGTTTATTGACATCGATGTTATACTCTTTATAGGTTCCCTTTTTAATAAGCAGGGTATCATGCTCTTCCGCCTGAAGTATTCCCTCTTTAATTGTATTAATATCACAACTTTTACAGACCTCTATAACTTGCGAGTAAACTGTTGAATTCAGCAGAAATACGATCAGGAAGATGCTATGTAGGCGAAAAGTTTTCAAATCATTCGGTTATATATATTTGTAATACTCCATACTTACCACCTAAATTTAGTGAAAAGTCTTCTTCCATTTGAATTCCATTATAATTTTCAACAATCGCCTTATAAAGTTCATCCTGCATATCCATATTACAATGCACACATTGCTTCCCTTTTTGCGCTATGACACTACTAAAAATTAGGCATAGGAAGAGTGTAAAAACTATTGAGATACGTTTCATAATAGTTGAATTTTTATCTAATGATCAAAAACTTTGAATTTTCCCTGGCGAGCACTTTATGTTTCTTTTCGGCAGGAAATGTAAAGGTTTGCTGCTTTTGTAATGAATAATCTTCATTGTTTATGGTAAAACTAATGTCACCTTCCAACATTACTAATAAAGTATCTCTTGGAGATGTATGTTCGGGAAAAATATGTGCTTTCTCCAAAACAATCAATAGCGTTTCACATCCATCTTTAGAAGCAAGTTTATCGACTTTCAGGCCTTCAACTTCTGTAGTATTTATTGTATTCCCTATTTGATACATTGTTGCTAATTGTTTAAGTGTTTCAATAATTCTTCCCATGTAAATAACTCTCCATCTTTTTCTTCCTGTAAAGAAATTGCGTCTTCTCTTTTAGCTAAAGCTGAAAGATTTGCTTTCATTGGACTGGGAATATTAGGCGAAATAATAAATGTGGCTTTTTCTGCATCGATCAATGATTCCGGAGTACTGTAATCTGTAACCAAATAAAGCGCTATCGGTGTTGTGGTTTCAGAAAGTTGATGGATCATACATTCCGCAGCATCAAATTTATATACTTTGCCTTTATCCGTAACCAGTTGAGCGGCATGTTGCCTGTCTACAATTGTCATACTGCAATAGTGACAAGTATCTTCGCCGTAATTTATTTCCTGTGGTTTTATAGTACACGAGATAAAAAGCGTAGAAAGAATGAAAAGTGTGATTAGTTTTTTCATGACCTCTAATTTAGTTTGAAGCTCTTTTTTCTTTTCTTCCTATAAAGAAG
Source organism: Altibacter sp. (assembly GCA_028285705.1). Classification (GTDB taxonomy): domain Bacteria; phylum Bacteroidota; class Bacteroidia; order Flavobacteriales; family Flavobacteriaceae; genus JANQOS01. Next base: position 26,056 of record JANQOS010000131.1, on the reverse strand, counting down.
GCTAAAAGAGATAGCCCCATTCCTCCTGCCATCAGGTATGCTCCTAATTGTGGATAAGAGTGTGCTGTGAAGTTCAAAATGTCCTTTGTACCAAATAAAGGAGGTTGAAACCCCATAATACTACCATCCGGATTGGTAAATTTCATAATGGCTTTCGGGTCTAAATTATGACCATAATCGTGTTCCCACAAATAAAAATCATAGATTCCTGCCGCTGCTAATATTGCCATTATACTAAACCATACCAGGAACCATTTGTAACCCGCTTTTATTCCTATTAAAAGTCCCAGAATTGACATTACTATAATGACTACGGGAAATATTTTAAACTCGGGAATACTTTCCGGAATGTATTTCATCCCTACGTAATGGTTCATTAAGTTGATATTTTTAATATCGTGTGGATGGGTGTCTGCAAAATCATTGATATAAATATCCATCCCTAGCGGAATAGGATATTGCGGAGCTTCCAAAGTGATATTCCAAAGAGGAAAAACAAACAACCCTAAAATCAATAAGGCTCCCAAACTCATTATAATGCGTGATTTTTTCATGACAATTGTGCTTTAAAGAAAGACGGGAGTAGTCGATAACTCCCGTCTTCTGTGGAAATACTACTAATCACTACTCTATTGGTATTTCCAATATTAAAAAATATTAATCTTCTCCTAACGACCAGCTAAGCTCAATATTAGACGACGCTGGAGAAACTCTTACATACCCCTGCATTTCCTGGTGTAATGCCGAACAGAAATCTGTACAATAGAATGGCCATACTCCAACTTGTTTTGGCTCCCAGACAAATGTTTCGGTTTGTCCCGGCATGATCAATAATTCTGAAGTATTTGCGCCAATCATACTTATACCGTGAGGTACATCATAGTCTTGTTCCAGATTAGTTACGTGGAAATACACTTTATCCCCTACTTTAATACCTTCAATATTATCCGGGTTAAAGTGACTACGGATCATGGACATATATACATGTACTTCTTTTCCGTTTCGCTCTACTCTAGCCTCTGCTTCCGTTGTTATAGCGTATTTATGTTTGTTCTCTTCCAGTTTGAAGATCTTTTTGGAATTCTTCATTACTATATCTGCTCTAATACCAGCAGCGTAATGCGGCTCACCCACTGTTGGAAAATCCAATAACAGTTCCATTTTATCACCTGAGATATCATATAACTGAGCCGATTGTGTTACTTCGGGCCCTGTTGGCAAATAACGATCCTTTGTGATCTTGTTCATTGCCAGTACATAGTCGCCAAAAGGTTCTCTTGAATTACCACCAGGAATCATTAAGTGACCTACAGAATAGTAACATGGTTGTCTGTCTACTACTTCCCAGGTTCCTAATTTCCATTTTACAACTTCTGAAGAGATAAAGAAAGTAGTATACCCGTTTCCTTGACCGTCAAATTCTGTGTGTAAAGGTCCTAATCCTGCCTGTTCTACAACACCGGCCAATACATCTTCAAATTTTAAGATAGGAATTCCGTACGCATCACCATCAAAGTTTTCGGCTTCAATAGCGGCAAGCATTTTAGTAAATGAATGTATCGTTAAGTTAGCAGAAAGCTTTCCGTTACCAACAATATATTCTCCGGAAGGATCAACATCACAACCGTGTGGTGATTTAGGTGTTGGTAACAGGTAAACCAATCCCGGTAATTCTGAAGCATCCAATACCAATACTTCCTTTTTCATAGTTGAAGTAGCAGTATGTGTTTCTTCATCATACACATTATGTGCATAATTGGCAGGCATTTTTTTACCTTTTCCTTCTTTAATATATTCTTCTGCTTTTTTCCAATTTACAGCAGCAATGAAATCCTTATCGTTCTGAGAAGCATTTACTTCCATTAGTGTACTGGCTTCTTCCGAATTATAGGTTGAAAAGAAGAACCATCCGTGAGATTCACCTCTACCCGGGTGTGCAAGGTCATAATCAAACCCCGGCATCATGATCTGGAAACTAAGATCCATACCACCGTCTTCAGGGTCTACACTAATAAAGGATAAAGAACCTTTAAAGTTTCCTTTATAGTCCTTTATAGGCATATCTCTCTGTGGAATTGGCACTGAGAAACGTGTCCCTGCCACTACATACTCTGTATTTTCAGTAACAAATGAAGAACTGTGATTTCCCGCACTATTGGGGATCTCAATGATCTCCGTTGTTTCGAATGTAGTGAGGTCGATTTTTGCAATACGGGGTGTATTATTACCATTTATAAATACCCATCTACCGTCTACTACCCCATTGGTTTGAGATATATCCGGGTGGTGAGAATCATCCCAAGGCACAAAACCGTGGGAAGTATTTAACATAGGCTTGGTTTCTTCGTTATAACCCCAGGCCTTTTCGGCATCCTGTGAGAATACAGGTATTACTTTAAACAATCTTCCCGAAGGTAAACCGTATACAGATAATTGCCCGCTAAATCCACCTGAAATAAAGGCGTAATACTCGTCGTATTCTCCGGGAGCGACATATACCTTTTCAGCAGCATTGGAACCAAGGGCCCCTTTCCTTTGCTTACTTGAAGATTCACTATTGTTACAACTCATCAATCCAACCAGGACCAAGAGTGATAACACAAAATTTAATTGTTTTTTCATGGTTATATTTATTAAGTTGTTTTTTAATTTTCAGGTAAGATCACTTTATCTACTACGTGAACAATACCATTACCTGCAGGAACACTTCCCAGTATCTTGGCACCGCCTACATAAACATCGTCACCTTTTACTTCTACAGTAACATTTTCATTACTGGCTTGTCCCAATGTTTTAAACTTCTTTAAGAAGTCTTTGCTGTAATTTCCGGGAGTTACGTGGTGCTTCAGTATAAAGGCCAACTGGTCCTTATTCTCAGGCTTCAGTAAATTTTCCACTGTTCCTTCGGGGAGCGCATCAAATGCAGCATTTGTAGGCGCGAATACCATTAAAGGGCCGGCATTTACCAATGCGTTCTCCAGTTCGGCTGCTTGTACTGCCGCTACCAAAGTAGTATGATCTTTAGAGCCAATCGCTATGTGTAAAACCGTTGGTTTGGCTTCATCGTCTTTAAGAAAAGCTTGTCCTTGTTTTTCGGAAGAAGTAGCTTCCTGTACAGTGTCTTCAGATGCTGTGACCGCATCATTTTTTGTTTCAGATTTACAACTACTTATGAGTATTAATAATGAAACAAATAGTAGTTTGATCATTGTTTTCATAATTTTGCTTTTTTGGCCATCAATACTATTATATAGTGTTGTGATGGCAATTTTGGTTAATTAATGAGAATGCGAATAGATACCATTCTTTAAAGAGTTCTGAAATATTCCAGAATACTTCTTGCTTCAGATTCTGTTAAACTTTGGTTTGCCATAGGCGAACCATTATATTCTATTAAAAGCTGTTTGGCAATTGGATCGTTCTTTACCATTCCTTCCGGATCCAGGATCATATTCATAATCCATTCCGGGGAGCGTCTTTCCAAAATACCTACAGGAGCAGGGCCAATGAATTTTTTTGTGGGCTTGTGACAAGCAGTACATTTTGTTTTAAATAGTTCCTGCCCTTCCGCTGCCATAGCCTGATCTATGGTTTCCGGTAGTTCCAGATTTTTTACAGGGCCAACCCCTTTGTTTGAAAGGTCAATTGTTTCTGTCTTAGTGGTTGCGCTCTCTGAAGTTTTTTTGGTTTCAGTTTTTTTATAGCTTCCAATTTTAACTTGCTCTTTTTCCTTTTTTTCATCTTTGCCACCGCAACTAATAAGCGATACAACAAATATGAGAGCCAGCGTTTTAATTAAATATTTCATAGTGTAATTGATTAATATTTTCTAGGTCAAAAATACCAGTGAAAGAACTCATAAAATATGATAATTATCATAAAAAGATTTTTTTGTCTTTTATTATAAATAATTGAATGTATATTTGACATGATTTAAAAAAAAGAGCTAGTAAAATAATGTTATCAAATTCTTCAAAATATGCTGTGAAAGCATTGGCATATATTGTAACGGCCTCTTCAGAAGAAAATAAATTACTTGTAAAGAATATTGCTGAAGAGACAGATGTTCCAAAACCTTTTCTATCTAAGATCTTACAACAATTGTCTACCAAAAAGTATATCTCTTCCACAAAGGGACCTAATGGTGGCTTTTTTGTAACCAAAGAACAATTAAAGCATTCTGTATTAGATATTGTCATTGAAATTGAAGGTAAAGACAGGTTACAGCTTTGCGCTCTCAATTTTGAGAACTGCGATGCGGAAAATCCCTGCCCTATTCACAAATTCATTGCACCTGCAAAAGAGGCCCTAAGAGAAAGTTTTGAGGCTATTACACTGGAAGACCTTAAGGATAAAGGAACTATTGAAAATCTTGACATGACATAAATCATAGTTATAGAAGCCCATTCCATCTAATTTTGAGTAGTAAACCAAATGAAAATGAAGAATATTCTTTTACCCACAGACTTCTCTAAAAATTCTATCAATGCCATACGATATGCCTTGGCATTCTTTAAGAATACCGAAACGAATTTCTTTGTATTGAATATTCAGAAAACATCAAATTATACAACAAGTGAACTGATGTCAACATCCGGAACTTCTTCTGTTTATGAAGCTGTTTTAGATGACAATAAAAAAGCGCTTCAGGAATTGACAAAAAAATTGAAAAAGGAATATGCTTCAGAAAAATACAGCTTTAAAGCGTTATTGGACTTTGATGTCTTTACAGATGCTATGAAACAAGCGGTAAGCTCAAACAAGATAGACATGATCATTATGGGAACCAACGGAGCTACAGGAGCCGAAGAAGTGATTTTTGGGAGTAATACCCTAAAAGTAATTCGACAGGTAGACTGCCCTTTGATCACAGTTCCAGAGGGGTATGAATTTAAAAAAATTGAATCCGTTCTATTCTCTACCAACCATAAAAAATTTCCTTTCAGTAAATTAAAGCCGCTTACTGAGACTTTAGTGATCCATAATGCAGTATTAAAAGTTTTAGATATTGAAGAAAAGAGTTCTGAAGTATCTACAACCGAAATCGAATCTTTTCTGGAAAGCATTCCCGAAAGTATCAACTATACAATAGACACAATAGTTGGAATAACTCCTTTTGATGCTATCAATGCATTTGAACAACTCTTCCCGGTAGAATTGCACGCGATGTTTGTAGAGAAGCAGAGTTTTTTAGACCGGTTCATATTTGGTTCCAAAACTTCTAAAATTAACTACAATAGTAAGGTACCAATGCTCATAATGCATTATTAATATATAGCTGATTAGTGAATGAGTTCGTTTATGGGAGTTGTATTTTGCTTCCAGCACCTAATGTTGTAAAAAGTGGTTTCGGCAATTTTTGTTAGGGCATCTTCCGTTACAAACGCCTGGTGTGGTGTCAACACAATTTTAGAGTGGTCTATTACTTCCTGAAGTAACTTATCGTTTATTTTATCTTTAGAATGATCATAGAAAAAGATACCACTTTCGTTTTCATAGACATCTGTTGCGTAGCCTCCTATCTTTTTAGCATTTAGCCCTTCCAAAATATCTATAGTATTTACAATAGCCCCTCTTGCAATATTGACCAAAAGGGCTTTAGGCTTCATTACATCAATTAACTCTTTGTGGATCAAGTAATGTGTTTCGGAAGTTAAAGGAACACATACAAATAAAAGATCTGCTTGCATACAAACCTTTTTAAGGGTTGTATATTGAATGTTGAATGATGTTTCAAGTTTAGGATCCTTTTTTAGATCATTTGCTAAAATATTACATCCAAAACCATGCAGGATCTTTACCAGCACACCTCCTATTTTACCTGTTCCTATTATTCCGGCAGTCTTTTTATGCACATTAAAGCCTACCAGGTTCTCTAAGCTAAAGTTGTGTGCCTCTATTTGCTTGTTGGCAAGAATTAGCTTTCTATTTAATGCGAGCATTAATGCAATAGCATGTTCGGCAATTGCATTTGGAGAATACCCCGGGGCATTTGCAACCTTAAATTTTAGTTTTTTTGCAATTTTAAGATTGACATTGTCATATCCCGCAGAACGAAGGGTAATATATTTTACCCCGAAGTCCCTTAACTTTTGAAGTACGACCGGAGAGGCATCATCTGCAGAAAAAATTGAAATATTTTCAAAGCCTACAGACAACATTGCTGTTTTTGAAGTTAGCCTCTCCTGAGTATATGTAATATCAAATTCTTCTTTATTTGCATTGTCCAGAAAAGGTATTTCAAAATTTTTGGCGCTATAGACCAGTACCTTATTTTTCATTATTGCACTACTAAAAGCTGTTGGTCTTCAAACTCTCTAATTAGAACTTTCACATAATCTGAAATTGATTTTTGAGTTTTTTGCGGATCAACAATATCGATAGATCCTTTCCACAATAATTCTCGTTCTTTGCCGGGGCAGATACAGTATAGTGATGTTTCAGAATGGTATACCTGATAAGATTCCCTTTTTTGTTCTTTGTAATAAACATTCTGATTTTCATAGAAATAGTCTCTAAAACTGTCTATGTTATTACTAAAACTGTTAAAAGAATTCACCAAATTGGTTTTGCTTACCGAGCCTGTGATCTTTGAAAATAATACCGCATCAAAACCAGCTTCAAGTAATTGGCTTTCAATTTCATTGAGTTCATCTTCAGATTTTTCAGCATCTGTAAAAGACTGGCCAAAAAAGTCAATACTACGTACGGCAACGATGTCTTTCTTTTCTAATTGTGAAGTGAGTGTTTCTTCATACATTCTTCTGGTATCTTCATTTGATGACATTCCAATGACCAACACTTTATTAGCTTCAAAGACCGGAGTCTCCGGGCTCTTCCATTGATGTACCAACTTGGTGGTTGAACAACTGAAAAGGCTAAATGCAAGAAACAGAAATATAAATTTGATTTTCATAATACGTGATTTTAAAGTTTTTTGATAAATGAATTGTTTATTTTAATAATCTTCTTTGTTTTCCCTCTTTCATGGTTTGTTTGATGAGGTTGAATATTTTTCGTTTTATTTTTTTAAATTTTGAATAATAGGCTACTACTTCGAACATTAATTTATAGTGGTCCTCTTTATAACCTTCCAGTTCTCCGGGGACCTCTTCTTCATCCAAAAGGATTTGAAGATTATTACTATGAGCCATTGCTTTCTTTAGCAGGGGCTTTAATTTCTTCTTATGTTGTGATAACTTACTGACAGCCTCTTTACTTTTTTCAAATACATTACCGGAAATAAGGCCCAACGTGTGATTTTTAATAAGATCTTCTAAAAATTGTTGCTCATCTTTTATGAAACGCAACTCCGAAATACTGCCCATTACATCTTCATGCAGGTCTTCTGTGCTGCGCCATTCTATATATTTTATATTCGACTTATTGATTTCCATACTCTTATATTTTAAAAAGCAGAGAACAACTTTTCCTTTATTCTCTGTTTCCTGTTGCAGGTTAATCTATTTCAATAACTTTTTTGAGAATCTTTTTAGCATCTTTCTTTTTTAAAAGGTTTAGTTTTAAAATTCCATTATTGTAAACAGCTTTCACCTTTTCTTTTGGGTCTACACTCTTAGGAAGTTGTAACTTTCTTTCAAATTCATTGTAACTAAATTCTTTTCTGTTATATCCTTCCTCGGTGTCCTCTTTTTTTTCACTCTTTTGAGCGCTTACTTTTAGTAGATCATCTTCCAAAACAACTTCTATTTCATTTTTTGAAAAGCCGGGAACGGCTAATTCAATTTCAAAATTGTTTTCGTTCTCTTTCACGTTCATAGCAGGAATATTTCTTTCCTTCAGAAAAAAATCATCAGAAAGAAATTCATCTGCATCCAGCCAGGATGGTACTCCATCGCTTAGCCACGGAAATCGTCTTCGGTTTAATTTAATTAGTGACATAGCGTTTTAATTTATTGTCATTAACTACGCTAAATTTAAGAGTATAATGCCTCATAAAATATGACCATTATCACTTTTAATTTTTTTTTAAAAATTAAAAATTACACTATAACTTCATGAATATCAAATAGTTCAGGAATAGTAATCCGCCATTTGTATTTGTCTTGGATTTTCATTCGTAAAGCATCCATTGCAGTAGGTTCTCCATGAATTAAAAAAACATTTTCAGGAATATTTTTAATGCCTCCTATCCAATTTAATATTCCTTGCTGGTCTGCATGTGCCGATAAACTTTCTATGTGGTGAACCTGTGCTTTAACCGGGTAATACTTTCCGAAGAATTTAATTTCGTGTGCTCCTTCCAAAAGTTGCCTTCCCCTGGTTCCTTCGGCCTGGTATCCAACCAATAGAATTGTGGTTGTTTCTTCATCGATCAATTGCTTAAGATATGAAAGTACCCTACCTCCGGTTACCATTCCACTACCGGCAATTACTACTTTAGGCCTCGGGTTGTCAATAGTCTCCCAGGTTTCTTTATATGAAGTAATGATCTGCATTCTATTGTTCATAGCCCTAAACTGCGATGGAGATAGTTTGTGCCATGTAGAAAAACGCTTGAATACAGAAAGGACGTTATTCCCCATGGGGCTATCAATAAAAATTGGAATATTCGGGATCCTATTTTCATGATACAGTTTCCAAAGAATGAACATTAATGTTTGCAGTCGCTCCACGGCAAAAGATGGAATAATGAGTGTTCCTCTTTGGTTAATCGTCTTTCTAATGAGTTCAACTAATTTCTCCGAGACACTTTCAGTGGGATGTAATTTATTACCATAAGTACTTTCTAAGAACAAATAATCTGCCCAGCGAGGTTTTTCGGGTGGAAATAGCAACAGGTCCTGTTCCCGACCTATGTCTCCTGAAAACACAAATATTTTTCCAAAAATATCCAATTCGATAAAGGTAGATCCAATGATATGTCCATTGTAACAAAACCGGTATTTTATATTTTCCGTTAGGTCTATCCAGGTATCCTTTTCCTTTGGTTGAAAATATTTGATCGTTATTTCTGCATCCTTTGTAGTATAAAAGGGAATTGCCGGGGCATGCTTTGAATAGCCTTCTTTATTAGCCTTCTCAGCTTCTTCTTCGTGAATTTTGGCACTATCCTTCAAAATTATCTCTGTAATTGCTAAAGTGGGTGCGGTTCCAATTATCTTTCCGCAAAAACCTTGTTGTACAAGTCGCGGCAAATAGCCTGTGTGGTCCAAATGGCCGTGTGTGAGTAATATGGTATCTATTTCCGAAGCATCAAAAGGAAAATCTTCCCAATTGCGTTCTCGAAGCTCTTTTAATCCTTGAAACATTCCGCAATCAACCAGGATATTCTGTCCGGGTATTTCCAGTAAAAACTTTGAGCCTGTTACAGTCCCTGAAGCACCAAGGAAATGAATTTTAGTTTTTCGCATGTGTATTGTTTGAACTGCTGTGGCACAGAAGATTGACCTCATCCAGAATATTCTTTTTTCTTTTTTCTGAAATACCCAAATGATCTAAATAGAAAACATCATTGATAAGCTCCCGGCATAATACAACATCACGGCTTAACAAAAACTGCTTTTCCCTTTGCGTAAGTAATGTAGATACAGTGATTGGATATAGCCCTAAACGATCGATTCTTTCCTTGAGTCCGTTATTTTCAGGATAATCCCAACTTAGTAAAAACAACCCTGAACAATTGCCGTATTGTAATGCATCTGCAGTAAAACGGGTATTTGTAACCACCCAGCCTTCATTGGGAATCTTTTTTTCAGGTTTCGATTTTTCATAATGATTGAGAATATCCCGGTATCGGGAATGAATGTATAAAGGAACTTTTACATCACAGTTTCTGCCTTCTTCATTGTGGAATTTACACTCTGCAACTATATACTGCCCATCTTTATATGCAATAACATCCACTTCATGTGAAACACATTTACCATTTAAAATTTGTCCGGTCTGAACTTCATATCCAGAATAGTATAAAATTGCTCCTACAAATTTCTCGAACGGAAAGCCTGTAGGGCCCAATTCGTAGATCGCCTTCTTCAGTTTGTACTTTGATGCATACACCCTCTTTTTCTTTTTTAGCAATGCAAAAGCGCGGTTGTAAATCTCTTTTGTAGAGATCCCCTGATATAATTCGTCACGGACTATATCTATGATATTTTGCACAACAGCAGCATCTGCCCCGCTTCGTTTCAAGGAATTTTTCAGTTTTTCAATAGAAAAATTGGTTTTATACCCCGATGACTTTATAATTTCTACTTCCTGGTCTTTTTGCTTTTTCATATCTGAAAACTAATTTCTAAAATCATGCAATGCCAATACCGGAACTTTGGAATGCTCTCCTAATGTTTTTACCATGGGGCGGGAAAATATGCTTGCAAAAAAATTGTGCTTTTTATTGATAAAAGCTACCATATCTATGTCCCTGCTCTGTACAAAACAATCCAGCCCCGTCTGTACATCTGTGTTTCGGAGGGTGTGAAAACTAAACTCTGAGCCATCAAATATCTCTTCTAACAGCTGTTTATTGTCAATTTGATCTTGAGATAACTCTTCCGTTTCAGAAACATGAAGGATACGAATGGGGGCATTTGTAATTTTGGAAATTTCAACCAGATACTTCAGTTCTCTTCGTTTGTAATGTGTTTTAAAACTAGTTGGAAACGCAATTTCTCTGGGCTCAAAGTAAACAATATCCGGTGGAATAGCTAAAACGGGGCAGTTTCGTACTTTCTCCATTACTGAGACTGTATTACTTCCAAAAGCAATATCTATTGCATTGGTAGCTCCTTTGGTACCCATGACGATCAATTCAATATCCTTTTTCGCAACTATATCTTTAATGGTTTCTATAAGTGATCCAAATGCCGAAATGGTTTCATACTTATGCCCGGAATACTCATCTCTAAATGACAGCTTTTTCAATAATCTATCTAACCCTTCCCGAGATACCTTTCTTGATGCTTCATACATCATTTCGCCGGGTTCCGGTGCCATCATATTGCCAGTAACATAGCTACTCACAGAGTATACGTTGAGTAAATAGAAATTACAATCTTCTTCTTTATAGAGTTCAATAGCATAGCTTAAAGCACTCCAGGCATTTTTGGAGAAATCCGTAGGTATTAAAATTTTCTTTTTCATGTTTACTTGGCATTTTGTTCATCTTAAATATAACTTTGGTAAACGACTACACTGTAATTGAAATTAGTTACGATGTGGTATCACTAAATATGGTATCGAGGTATATTTGCCTATTTTTTTCACTATGGATTCCCTAAATATTCTTTGAAGAAAATTATATCTATAATAGATCATTACCAATAGGTTGATCTCATGTTGCTTGACAAATTGGTTGATCATTTTAGATTTAGACCCCTTTTTCTCTATAAAGTGAACCTTAGTGCTAATTGCTTCAAATTTGTTTTTAATCTGTTGTAAATGCTTTAATTGAACATCATTTAGTATATCCTTGGTACCAAAATGAATGATCTCAATTTGCGCATGATTACGATCTGCTATAGACAATAAAAAGTGCAGCTCCTCATCTTTCACAGTATGCTTAAAACTTGTTGGATATGCAATTTTCTCTAGTTTGGCATAATTAACCTCTTCGGGGATAATAAGCAATGGGCAATTCCTCAATCTTTTAAGAATTTGTATTGTGGTATTTCCCAAAAGGACCTCTTCGGCAGCTGTTTTACCTTTTGTACCCATGACAATTAGTTCTACACCTTCCTTTTTTATCAATGTATTTAAGGCGTTAGGTAATCGTTGCGATGTTATTATTAAAGAATACGTATGCCCTATTGTTTTGGTGTCTGCTGTAATTTTTTTGATCAACTCATCCCCTTCTTTTTGAGATTGAATTTTTAGATCTGTTACGATCTTTTCAGACTTTCCAATATCAACCCGACTGGTCAAACCGGAAACCTGCCTTTCAAAGGAATGCAGTATATAAAAAGCACAGGGTTCGGCACTATATAAGAATGCAGCATACTTTAAAGCTTTGTATGCATTCTCTGAAAAATCTGATGGAACTACTATTTTTCTCATTATGTTCTTGAGTTTATGATTGAGCCCGTTCTTTAGAAGGGATCACTAAAAAAGGAATATTGGTGTGATACGCTACTTGATTGATCACAGGTTTAAAGAGCATATTTTCAAAGAATGAATGCTTATTGTGTATCATTATTAAAAGATTGATCTTTTTCTTTATCTGAAATTTTTCAATAGCGCCTAATACATCTGTATTTTCAGCTATATGAAATAGGTGTGCATTCCCCTTAAAGTACGAATCCAAAAAGTCTTTCATTTCAATTTGGTCTTCTTTTAACGGTTCGCCATAGTAAGCATTAAGGATGTTTAACCTGGAAATATGACTATCACAAATTTCCTTGATAAGCGGAAGATATTTGTTGGTTTTATCCAAATGATAATCTGTAGGGAACAGGATCTCCTTAGGGGCTTCGTACTTAAATCCGGAAGGAACCGCTATTACAGGGCATTTTGCCTTCTTCATTGTAAATGTAGTATGTGTGCCTAAAAAAACTTCTTTAGCACCGGTAGCTCCTTTTGTTCCCATAATGATAAGATCGATCCCTTGTGTTTCTACCATATCTATTATTTCCATCACTAACAGGTTAAAACTGGCTATTTTTTCAAAGCTGTGCTTTGGATTGTTGAACTCCTTTTTGAGTGATGCCTCGATCTTATCCAGGCTTTCTACTGAATTGGCCCTTACTATTTCCTGTAATCGTAATGCAGAATAACTATCTGCCATTGCCCCAACATTGTATGCTGCCGGAGTAAATGTGTTTAGCAAATAGAATTTACATTCTTCCTTTTCAAAAAGTTTCATTCCATACTGAATGGCATTATATGCATTCTCTGAAAAATCCGTAGGTACTAATATCTTTTTCATGAGGTATTTGTTTTAAGTTAATAGCGAGGTAAATTTTGAAGTACTAAAAATGGAATTTGAATGTGCAGGCCTATTTTTTGTATGGTAGATACATACAAGATATTCTCCAGGTAGGAATGTCTTGAATTTATCATTACCAACATGTCAATCTTGTTTTTTTCAATAGAATCGTTGATCGCTACCGCAATATCATCTCCCGGTACATTCAAAAAAGTTGTTTTATTTTCAACCATATAACATTCTAATAAGGACTTATTGTCCTGCTGCCTGAAGGAGAAGTTTTCGAACTTAGACACATATAAAAAATTGATTTTAGCGACAAAGTTCTTAGCAATAGTGCTCAAAAGTTTTAACTCTCTACGTTGATACGGTAATTGATAATCTGTTGGAAAAAGGATCTCTTGCGGATGGACGTCGTTGTATTTTGACGGAATGGCCAAAACAGGGCATTTTACATATTTGATCACCTGTAATGTATTGCTGCCAAAAGTAATATCTCTGTCATCTGTTTTTCCCCTTGTTCCCATGACCAGGATATCTATATTTTGTTTATCAACAATATCATTAGCTTCATCGACCAGGCTACCAAAAACAGATACAAAACTATAATCATGTCTGGGGTTTGGAGAAATTTCCAACATTTCGTCCAGTACTTTTTGTAATTCTTTGTCTGAGTTCTTTCGTACTTTCTCCTTAAACTCTTCAAACAAAGCACGAGACATCTCTATATTGTTTCCATATACTTCATCTGCAAAAGCGTGCATGATAATAAACTCACTTCGCTGATATTTAAAAAGCTCCATGGCATACTTGATAGCATTCATTGCATTTTCAGAAAAATCTGTAGGAATTAGCACTTTTCTCATCACTTTGCTTTTTTTGGGTTCTACTCAAAGCTATCATTTTCGAGTGAAAAAAAATATGACAATTGTCAGCTAAACCGTTGGTTTTTATGTGAGTTATCCTGTTAAGATGTGGTGAGGCCAATAATTATTCGTGCAGTACCAAAAAAGGGATTTTAGTATGATAACTTATTTTTTCAACTGTGGGTTTGAATAATATTCGCTGGAAAAAATTGAGGTTTTTTGCAACCATAGCGATCATATCTACCTGGTTCTTTTTTGAAAAACTTTCTACGGCACTATCAATATTCTCGTCTGTAATATAATAGAAGTTGTATGGTTTATCCTCCAAGTGTTCCTGTAAAAAGGTCCTGTTCTTTTTTTGAAGAGGACTTAGGTCGTGAACCTTTTTTGAAATGTACAGAATACTTAAGACCGTTTTTTCAATTTTGAGTATTTCGGAGAGGGTATTCAATATCTTGTTTTTATAAAAAATATTGAAATCTGTAGGGAACACTATATTTTTTAGAGGCCTGTATGCTGCCTTTTCAGGGATAACAAAAATCGGGCATTTTACCCGTGTTATTACATCTCCAGTATGGCTACCTACGGTAGCATTATTATATTGTGAAGCACCTTTTGTTCCCATAACTATATAATCGATCTCCTTCTCGATCACATGGTTTCTTATTGCTTCAATAAATTGAATATACTCGTGGATGGTATGAAAGCTATGGTTCTTATTTTTAGAGAAGGCCTTTATTTTTTTTAACTCGGTTTGTAATTTCTCTGAAGGGTTGTATACAATTTTTTCATTTAAAGCTGTATCCGAAAACTTATAAAAACATTCTTCTTCATCTAGCTCATCCACCAATGAAACATGTAATAAATAGAAAGTCGCTACAGTATCTTTAAAAAAAGAAACTGCATATTTAATGGCATTCTCGGCATTATCAGAAAAATCTGTTGGGATTAAAATCCTCTTCATTTCAATACATTGTATGAAACAAATGTATCCTGATGATTTTTTCTAAAGAATGACAATAATCAGTTTTTAAAAAAACTTGCTTAATCTATTAATTGAAGTCTTTGCAGGTCGAGAATTTTTATGTTGCGGCCTTCAATATCTATAATTCCTTCTTTTTTGAATCCGGAAAGGGTTCTTATAAGGCTTTCTGTAGCGATACCGGCAACGCTTGCAAGGTCATTACGGGAAATTTTGATGGTATCCTCCGATTTTTTATTAAGTATTTCCGCAAATTGAAGTATGGTCTGAGCCGTTTTTTTACGCACCGAACTATATGCCATTTGTAAGAGTTGCTCTTTAACTTCGGAAAGGTTGTCTGTTAAAACGTTCATTAGTTCCAGGGATACATTATTACTTTTCCCCAGTACTTCTTTTAGTTCCATTTTTGAAATTGCTGCCAGTTCAACATCTCCTACAGCTGTAGAAGATTCCTGGTAGGGAATGTTCTCATCAAAAGAAGTAAAACCTAAAAAATCGTCCGCTTTATGTAGTGCAGTGGTCAATTCTTTACCACTCTCATCCATTTTATGGCTCTTTACAACTCCTTTAAGAATAAGAAAGATATTATTGGAATGATCCCCAATCTTATAAATGGTCTCTCCTTTCTTATACGTAGAGATACTACCATTATCATCAAAAAAGTTTTTAAGCTCGTTAAGGTTTCTCAGGTTATTCTCGTCTTCTTCATTTACCTCCTCATGAGGTTGTTCCTTCATAATTCTAGATAGAATACTGGCCTTGGCAAGACGACTTTCAATGGCACTCAACAATTCTTCTTCCTCAAAAGGCTTGGTAAGGTAATCATCGGCACCTAAGTCCATTCCCTTACGAATCTCTTTATGTTCGGTTTTTGCCGAAAGGAATATAAAAGGGATCTGGTTTACAGAAGAGTCTCCGGCAAGTGATTCTAAAACACCATATCCGTCCACCACCGGCATCATGATATCACAAACTATAATATCCGGTTTTTCCTGTTTGGCCTTTTCAATTCCTAATTTTCCATTGGGAGCGGTAATCACCTTATAATTATTAAGTTCCAGTAACTCAGCTGTGTTTTCGCGCAGGGCGGTATCGTCTTCAATTATAAGGACAGTTTTCATGATAATTTGCAGTTCTAAATAAGAGGAAATTCGACTGTAAAAGTGCTTCCCTTGTTTTCTTCACTTGTAAAGGTAATTGTCCCGCCCACATTTTCCAAATGACTTTTCACGATATTGAGCCCTATCCCTGTCCCCTGGTCCAGGAGTGCATTTTCCGCCCTGAAATACCGATTGAAGATAAATTTTTGTTCCTTTTTTGGAATTCCCATTCCCTCATCTTGTATACTAATGGAAAGTTTATCTCCTTTTAACTTAACACTTACATCTATGGTACTATTTTCAGGCGAGTATTTAATGGCATTATTGATCAAATTGGTAAGGATAAGTTCCAATATCTTCTCATCAAAATTAACTACTATATCATCTATATCTTGAGGATAATTAATTTTTTGACCGGCTTTAAGCAACATATTGGCATCATAGATAACTTCATTTATAACTTTACTAAGCGGAAATGTACTAAACTTATAAGTTGCTTTACCGGATTCAATGCGCTCAATAGATAGAAAATCGCTTAAGATATTGTTCAAGTACTTAACTTTACTCTGAATGGTCTTAAGGTGCTTTTCTCTTTTTTCCTGTTGTTCTGTTAGCGTATATTTCCCTGCCAGTGTAACAGAGGTTAGAATTCCACTTAATGGTGTTTTAAATTCATGAGAGACCAAAGAAAGGAATTTAGTTTTAAGTTCATTAAGCTCCCGTTCTTTTTGCAATGATTCCTTAATCTTATTTTCTGCTTCTTTACGCTTTATTACCTCTTCTTTTAACTCCAGGATCGTGCTATGGAGCTCTTTGGTTCGTTTTTCGATCTTCTGCTCCAGACTCTCATTAAATTCCCTGATTTCCCTTTCCTGGTTCTTTCTAATGGTAATATCACTAACCAATGCCATTACATATTGGGTCTCATAGATCATAAAGGGGTTTAACCCGGCTTCTACGGGAAAGACAACTCCGTCTTTTCGCAAACCAAATATATCCCGGCCGTGCCCCATCTGCCTTACACCGCTGTGATCGATAAATTCTTCAAAATGCCCTTTATGTTTTTTATGGTAATCCTTCGGAATTAGAAGATTGAGCTGCTTTCCCAATAATTCGTCATCTTTATAACCAAACATTTCATTAGCTGCCCCGTTAGATGCCACGATCTCTTGTTTATCGTTCACAATGATAATGCCTTCAGAGATCGCTTCAGAGAGTAATCTAAAAATATTTCCCTGCTTTTCTTCAAAAACCTTCATGCTTTCAAAAATAGTAATTAATAATAGTTTACCGAACTGATTTTTATCATAAAATAGGGAGCCGAAGTTTCCTACTTTTATAACGTATCTTTTAAGAAATGTGACTATGGACATATCTCAAAAACCCGAAATACTATTCTATCAAAAAATAGGAAAACTGTTCTATGCAATTGCTGCTGCAGATAAAGTTGTGCATGAGAAAGAATACGAGGTCCTATTGCAAATTGTAAAGTCCCACTGGACAAAACTTGATGACTTTGAAGACGAATTCCACTCGGATGCTGCATTTCAAATTGAAATTGTATTTGGCTGGTCAGACTATAAGCAATTAAAAGCCAATGAATGTTTTGAAGAATTCAAAGATTTCAAAAAAGAACACGAAGGACTATTTGGTGCCAAAAGAAAAGAACTTATCTGGAAAACTGCAAATACAATTGCCAGCGCTTTTGCCGGAAAAAACAAATCGGAATTAATAATGCTCACAAAACTTAAATTATTATTGGAGCAGTAAAACCTTATCCCATGAAACTTGTAGAAAAAATTTTTGTCATCCTGTTTTTTATTGCCCTTACAGGCTGTAAAAGTGATCCGGATAAAAAGTCTGTTGAAAAAGTTGTTAACGACTCCATGGAGATCCTCGAAGATAGTTTGATCGTTTCAGAAAAAGATATTGAACTAAAGAAACAGCAGACCATTAATATAAAAAGAGAAGAACTCATTAAAAAAGAAGATGAAAGAGTAGAATTGCAGGACCTGGTGATCTCAAAATCCTTTTTTAAAGAAGAGGACCTGTATGTTCTGGACTTTAAATATCCGTATCTCAATGAAGCAATAAAGCCTTCTTATATCAACTTCAATGAATACCTTCACAAGTATTATATAGATGTCAAAGGCGTGGAGGCACAGATCCTGGAGGACAAAGAATTATACTGTGATACTTTAAGAGCAAACAGCTACAGAGAAAAAAGGAAGGTAGACTATAAGATCTACAATGTCAATGAGCAACTTATAAGCGTCTTGTTCTACAAGGAAAATTATTATTCGGGAGCAATGCACCCATCTTACACTTTTGACTGCTTAAACTTTGATCTTAACAGGTCTGTTTTTATGAACTATGAAGACTTTTTTATTGAAGGTTCCGAAGAAGAACTACGAACCATTTTAAATGAGTTGCTTTCAGAAAAAATTGCCTCGGGAGAGTTGTTTTATGATTGCTGGGAAATATCGGCAGATGATTTTTTTGAATACAAGAACAATTTTGTGGTAGATGATACGGCAGTAGAGTTTTACTTTGATGATTGTGTCATATGCCCGTCATACACAGGAACATATTCTATTAAGATCCCTTTAGAAATGCTGCTTCCCGTACTAAAAAAATATAATTTGAATCCGTTAATGGGTTAAAGTTCTTTTGCAAATTAGCATCTTACGTTTTAAAAACTTAACTTAAACATGAAAAGTAATTTTAATGCTATTATTAATTCCGAAATTCCTGTATTAATAGACTTTTTTGCAGACTGGTGCGGTCCCTGCAAAATGTTGGCTCCCATACTTAAAGAAGTTAAGGATGAAATAGGAGACAATGTAAAGATCGTAAAAATAGATGTAGATAAAAACCCATCTGTTGCAGAAAAATTCAATGTGCGCGGAGTACCTACCATGCTACTATTTAAAAACGGAAAACAACTTTGGAGGCAATCCGGAGTATTACAAAAGGATGCGATTTTAGCTGTTATCAACTCATACAATTAATGGACCTGAACAACTATATAGACCATACCCTATTAAAACCTACTGCAACTCCCGCAGATATTGTTAAACTCTGTGATGAAGCTAAAGAATACAAATTTTATAGTGTTTGTGTGAATAGCTGCTATGTCTTTTTGGCTAGTAACGAGTTGCTAAATTCTAAAGTAAAAGTTGTTGCTACTATAGGTTTTCCACTGGGTGCTTCTTCTTCCAAAGCTAAGCGTTCCGAAGCAAGAAGGTGCATTAAAGATGGTGCGGATGAAATTGATATGGTTATCAATCTTGGTTTTTTGAAACATAATCTTTACAAAAGTGTTCGTGAAGAAATCTCTGCTGTCAAAGACATTCTGGGCGACAAGATCCTGAAAGTAATTATTGAAACCTGTTACCTTACAGAAGAAGAAAAACGTATTGCTTGCCATATTGCTGCAAAAGCCGGAGCAGATTATGTAAAGACATCTACAGGTTTTGGAACGGGTGGAGCTACTTTTGAAGATGTAAAACTAATGCTGGAAGAAGTTGGCGGACAATTAAAAGTAAAGGCTTCGGGAGGTATTAAGGATGCTGCGACGGCGCAACAATATATTGATCTGGGGGTAAGCAGAATAGGAACCTCATCCGGGATAGCCATAGTTACTTCAACATAATAAAAACAATAAGCATGAGCATACACATAGAAGCAAAGAAAGGAGAAATTGCAGAATCTGTCCTATTACCCGGCGACCCGATGCGTGCCAAATGGATCGCAGAGACCTTTTTAAAGGATTCCTTTTGCTATAATGATGTTCGTGGAATGTTGGGGTATACCGGCACCTTCAATGGGAAGCCTGTTTCGGTACAAGGCACCGGGATGGGAATTCCTTCTGCTTTGATCTATTGCCATGAATTAATAAACAATTATGGAGTAAAAAACCTGATTCGGGTAGGTACTGCCGGTTCTTACCAACCCGATGTAAAATTGAGAGATATAGTTATTGCCATGGCAGCCTCTTCTACTTCAGGAATTAACAATACCAGATTCATTAACGCCGATTATTCCCCAACAGCAGACTTCGAATTATTCATGAAGGCAGCTCAATATGCACAGAAACATAATATTCCAATTAAGGCAGGGAATGTACTTTCTGCAGACGAATTTTACGGTGATGACCCGGAATCCTATAAAAAATGGGCAAAATTTGGTGTGCTTTGTGTTGAAATGGAAGCTGCAGGATTATATACCATTGCTGCAAAATTCAATGTAAAAGCATTAGCTATTTTAACTATTTCCGATTCTTTGGTCACTAAAAAAGAAACATCGGCAGATGAAAGAGAAAGTACTTTTAAAGCCATGATAGATATAGCTCTTAACTCACTTTCATAAAACACAAAGGGTTTCAAAAAAATGAAACCCTTTGTATTCTTATCAACCTTTACTCTTTAAATCGCGCTAATTAGATCTTAAAAGTAAGCACCGGTATATCCGAATGATTTGCGAGGTCTTCCCCTACACTTCCGAAGAAGAAATGTGCCAATCCACGGCGACCATGCGTAGAAATTGCTATTGCATCTGCATTTATCTTATTGCTGTAAGTGAAGACCCCGTCTTCAACTGAATAATCGGATACGTATACCACTTTTTCCAGGTTCTCCATACTTCCGTCTGCTTTTTGAATAAATTCGCGAACCTTTTCTTCTATTTGTCCCGTACTTCTAAACTTCTCATTGGGAAGGTTTACGTACAATAAATGAACATCTGCATTGAAGATCTCAAAGAGCTTCTTTGCCTTTTGGTATGACGGAATGCTATCGATTTCAAAATCACAGGCAAACACGACATTTTTAAAGCTGAATCCATTGATCGGGTTCTTAATGACCAATACCGGAATTTCTGAAGTCCTTACGACCTTCTCTGTGTTGGAACCTACAAAAACTTCGCTTAAGCCACTGCTTCCGTGAGACCCCATTACAATAAGGTCTGCCCCACGGTCCTTAGCCACCTCATTGATTTCATTGAAGTGCCTGTAGTTATAAACAGAATCTGTCACTTTAACTCCTTCAAGGTATTCTTTATCCAGGAATTCTTCGAATCTCTTTTCTGCCAATTTCAAATAATACATTGCTTCAAAGGCCTCTTTAGATTCATTTTTGTTGATCACAGATTCTGACAGCCCCATCATATGCAAGGCTATAATTTCTGCGTTTTGCTTTTTTGCAATGGTTGCAGCTGCTTTTAAAGCATATTCAGAATGTTCTGAAAAGTCAATAGGTACTAATATCTTTTTCATGTTTTGGTTTTTAATGTGAAGTAAAATTTGCTTTGCGTTTCTTTAATTGTTTGTCCAGATCGGAAATTGTTTCTTTTACAGCCATTTCAAAATTCTTTTCTTTTGAAGTAGCAAACAATCTTGGGCCTGGTGCACTCAGTTCAATTTCACAGATCTTTCCTTTTCCTGCGGGATCCTTTTCATATTTAAAAAACACCTGCGCCCTTACTAACCAGTCATACTTTTTTGCCATTTTTTCAAGTTTTCCTGTCACATAATCAGACATGGTTTCGCTCGTTGGCATCTTTACATATTGGATTTCTATAATCATAACTCTTTATTTTACTGAATCAAATTTACCTGGGAATTCTCAAAAAAAAAATGATATATGTCATTTGCAATTCACGAAAGTATTTTGCTTGTTTTATATCTTGAGAATACAATACTATGCAACATAATAATTATATGGAAAATATCCTGTCAACTAATAGTATAAAAACGTAATTTTAGGATAAATTTAGTACTTATGACCATTCACAATTTTGGAGAAGAAAATTCTGTTTTAAACCAATTTATAGCAGAGTTGCGAGATATTGATATACAAAAAGACATGATGCGTTTTAGAAAGAATATTCAACGCATTGGAGAAATTTTAAGTTATGAATTAAGTAAGACCTTAGAGTATCAACCAAAAGAAATAGAAACTCCTTTAGGAACTAAGAAAATTTCATCTCCCAAAAATGAGCTTGTCCTGTGCTCGGTTTTAAGGGCCGGATTGCCACTACATCAAGGGCTCCTAAACTATTTTGACAAAGCTGAAAATGCCTTCATTTCTGCTTACAGACATCATCCGGAAGGTGATGATGCTTTTGATGTGATTGTAAATTACCTGGCTTCTCCGGGTATTGAAAATAAAACTTTGATACTAACAGACCCAATGCTGGCTACAGGAAAGACCCTGGAGAATGTTCTAAAAGCTTTTAAAGATCATGGTAAGCCTAAACAGATTCATATTGTTTCGGTAATTGGTTCAAAAAAAGGGGTTGATTATGTAAAGAGTATTTTTCCCGAAGACACCCACCTATGGATCGCCGCAATAGATGATGACCTGAATAGTAAGGGATATATTATCCCCGGCTTAGGAGATGCGGGAGACCTTTCTTTTGGGCCTAAACTCTAGCTCTTCCTTCTGCGCAAATCTTTTTTAAAACGAATAAATCCTTTAAGGAAGTGTATCCCTGTTTGTATTAATTGGTGAGAGTTGAAACGAGTAAACTTGCCATAATTTCAACCAGTATATTTTATCATTTTAAATTTATCTCCAGGCCATATAGCCACCCTTTAGGTCGTATACCATTGTAAAACCCATTTCTATAAGCTTTCCGGCAGCTTTCCGGCTTCTGGCACCGGAACGGCAATATAAGTAAACGGGTTGATCTCTATCAAGTTTGTTACATCTTTCATGAAAAACGGATCGTTGAAAGAAATCTATATTAATGGCATTTTCAATATGCCCGGCCTTATATTCATTAGCAGTACGAACATCAACCAATTGTACTTTACCAACACTAATGGCTTCTTTGAAATCAGTAGTGTTCAAAATTTTAATATTTTCTGAATTCTGAGCTTTTACGCTAAAAAGTGAGCTTAAAAAGGACATGATTATAATTATTTTCTTCATTGTGTTTTTAAAAGGAAGCAGCCTGCTAACAGACTGCTTCCTCAATCTAATCAACCAAAACAACTCTCAGGTAAATCTTTAACCTGCCAGAGTTTAATCTTTATATTTTTATAGCATTGTTGTCGGGCAAACATATTCAGACCTTGGCACTTCAGTTTTGGAGATATCTCTGAAGCCTCCAATTACATCTGTAAGCATATGCCAGCCTCTTTGTTTTAGAATGGAGGCTGCGATCATACTCCTGTATCCACCCAGACAATGTAGTATAAAAGAACTGTCCTTTGGGAACTGAGCCAAATGCGTATTGATTTCATTTAAAGGAATATTTACTGCGCCTATAATATGTTCCGAATCAAATTCGCTCTTCTTTCGTACGTCAAATACAAGCGAATTATTTAGTTTGTATTCCTTTTCAAAATCCTTAGCAGTAATTCTTTTTATGGTTTCAATATCTTTTCCCGAATTTTTCCAGGACTTATAACCGTCCTTCAGATATCCTATGGTATGATCATATCCAACCCTGGACAAACGTGTTATTGCTTCCTCTTCTTTTCCCGGATAGGTTATTAATAGTATTTCCTGTTTTACATCCGGGATCATTTCTCCAACCCACATAGCAAAATTGCCGTTAAGTCCAATATTGATGGAATTGGGGATATATCCTTTTGCAAAATCTTCAGGGTCCCGCGTATCGAGCATTAATGCCTGGGTTTCGTTAGCTGCCATTTCAAAGGCCCCAGGTGATAAAGGCTTTTCCCCTCTTTCCATGATAGTATCCAAACTCTCATAACCTTTTATATTCAATAACACATTTTGAGGAAAGTAGCCGGGAGGAGGAGTAAGTCCTGTTAACAGCTCCGTAGTAAATTCTTCTTTGGTCATATCGGGCCTTAAAGCATAATTCACTTTCTTCTGATGTCCCAGCGTATCTGTAGTTTCCTTACTCATCATTTTTCCACAGGCGGATCCTGCTCCATGGTTTGGATATACGATCAGGTCATCACTTAAAGGCATTATCTTATTTCTAAGAGAATCATACAGGTGTCCGGCCAGTTTTTCTTCTGTAAGTTCGGAAACTACATGCTGTGCCAGATCCGGCCTTCCCACATCACCAATAAACAAGGTATCTCCGGTAATAATACCATGCTCCTGGCCATCTTCATCTATTAGAAGGTAGGTAGTACTCTCCATAGTATGGCCGGGCGTATGGATCGCTTTTATTTTATAGTCGCCAATTTCAAAGACTTGGTTGTCTTTTGCTATAACGGCATCATAACCAGGTTTTGCAGTAGGGCCAAATACAATCTTTGCTCCTGTCTTTTTTTGAAGATCCAGGTGACCACTTACAAAGTCCGCATGAAAATGGGTTTCAAAGACATATTTGATCTTTGCATTGTCCCTTTCGGCACGGTCTATATAAGGCTGTACTTCTCTAAGCGGGTCAAAAATTGCCGCTTCCCCTTTATTTTCAATATAATATGCTGCGTGAGCTAAGCATCCGGTATATATTTGTTCTATCTTCATATCAAAACTATTGTGATCAATTATGAGAGCAAAAATACAACAGTCCCGAGAAGTTTTCAGTAACTTTAGTTACATTAATTTTATTTTGTGAATTCTCTAATAATTATGTAGACACCCATAACCAAAATAAACCATCCAAAGCCCTTTTTCAGCTTTTTTCCATTGATAAACTTGTTTAACCAGACACCAATAAAAATACCAGCTACAGATAAGGAAGAAAAACTAAGAAGGAAAAACCAATCAATTTTCATATTCTCTATATCGCCAATAAATCCAATTAAAGATTTAATTGCTATAATGAGCAAAGAAGTAGCAATTGCCTTCTTTATAGGCAGTTTTGCCAAAAGTACCAAAGCAGGAATGATCAAAAAGCCTCCTCCTGCACCTACAACACCGGTAAGTAGGCCTACACCCAATCCTTCAATGATAATTAACGGGTAGTTATACTTTACATCACCGGTTTCTTCCGGGTCTTTAGATTTTGACCAGATCATGGATAAAGAGGCCAAAAGCATGATGATTCCAAAAAACACCATAATTCCAACATTCTTTGTAACCAAATTATCTCCTATATAGAATAATTCTTCAGGAATTGCAGGAACAATAAATTTTCTGGTAGCATATACTGCGATAAAGGCAGGAATAGAAAATACAATGGCTGTTTTAAAATCTACCAGCCCCTTCTTCATATTCTGAAAGGCACCAACCAAAGCAGAAACTCCTACAACAAATAAAGAATAAGCAGTAGCAGTTACAGGATTAATATATAAAAGATATACAAAGATTGGTACAGTTAATATGGAACCTCCACCGCCTATAAGTCCTAAGATGATACCTATTATCAAGGCTGCAACGTACCCTAATACTTCTGTTATTTCCACTATCTATTGTTTGCTTTTCTTTGTCAAAAATATTTGGCAAGATACTATAAAGATGTAACTAATGTTACAAAAAAAAAATTATAGAGAAATAATTTTAATATTATTTCTGTGAAGCTCTATTTTTCCTAGTAGTTCGAGCCTTTTCAATAATCGTGAAATCACAACTCTCGAAGTATGAAGCTCGTATGCGATCTCCTGATGTGTGCTATGAACCGTTGTATTTTTTGTTACATTTACTTTATCGCGAAGGTATTTTAACAGTCGTTCGTCCATATTCAAAAAAGCGACACTGTCTATTATTTCCAGTAATTCATTGAAACGATTGTGGTAGCTTTCAAAAACAAAGTTTCTCCAACTTTTATATTTACCGGTCCATTCTTCCATTTTTTGTACCGGGATCATTATAAGTTCGGTATCTAATTCGGCCACAGCCCTTATCTCGCTTTTGGTCTGCCCCATACAACATGTCATTGTCATTGCACAAGTATCCCCTCGCTCCAAAAAGTAAAGCAACAATTCGTCACCGTCATTATCTTCCCTCAATATCTTTATGGCGCCGGAGATCAATAAAGGCACGGACCTTACATAATCTCCTATTTCTATCAATTTATGGCCTTCAGCAACATCCTTAAAAATACCAACCTGGCTTATTTCCTGAAGTAGTTCCTCTTCAAAAAGATCTCCGTAATTTTCCCTAAGTTCTTTAAGCATTGGTCTTATCTATATAATTTATTTGTGTTATACTTTATATCGGTTATCTCTACCCTGAGCCAGTTAAAATCTCCCTCTGCCAACTTCCAGGTAACATCACATTTGTACGGCAAATTAAAATTTTCAAATTCTTTAAATGCTTTAGCCTCAATATACCATTTTTCCAGTTTTGCATCT
>JANQOS010000130.1 GCA_028285705.1 Altibacter sp. | reverse complement strand
ATAGTTATAACCTCCGTCTACATATTTTTCACCGTTTAATGCCTCATAGACGCGTTTCTCAATATCCAGCGTTATTTCATTTGTTTTTTCAATATCGGTTCCCTGCGGATATTCAATATATACCGTAATTTGATTAGGTTTATTATCCGGGAAGAACTCTACACTTGTCCTTTGACTTCCTACCGAAGCACCAAACAATGCAAATACAATGAACAATAGTAAAAAAGTACCAATTACAAATGCTCCGGATTTCCATCCGGTGAGAGCCATTCCTAAAAATCGCTTATAACTGTTTTCCAAACGGGTAAGTATATTTTTTTGGAAATAGTTTGCCGCTTTTTTAAGAAAGTACTTATAGATCCAGAACATAATAGCAACAAAGATCATTAAGTTTCCTAATGCGCTCATTGAACCACCAAAGAGGCTGATCAATAGTCCGAAACCTCCCAGAATAATACTTAATCTAATAAGTTGCTTTCTTGTAAGTTCTTTTTCTCCGGTTTCCATAAACGATGAAACCAGCATCGAATTAAAGAATATTGCCACAAAAAGTGAAGAACCTAATACTACGGAAAGGGTAATAGGGAAATAGATCATAAACTCACCCATTACACCGGGCCACATCCCAAGCGGAACGAAGGCTGCAACAGTTGTCGCTGTAGAGATTATAATAGGAAATGCTATTTCTCCAATTCCTTTTTTGGCAGCTTCTTTACGGGACATTCCTTCTTCATCCATTAAACGATACACGTTTTCCACTACCACAATACCATTGTCAACTAACATTCCCAGCCCCATAATAAGAGCAAAGAGGATCATGGTATTCATTGTATAGCCTAAGGCCGAAAGGATCATGAACGACATGAACATGGACATAGGTATCGCAAAACCAACAAATAATGCATTTCTAAACCCGAGGAAGAACATTAAAACGGTAACAACCAAAATGATCCCGAAAATAATATTGTTCACCAAGTCGTCTACCTGGTTGATCGTCTTTACAGATTGGTCATTCGCGATAGTTACTTCAACATCCGATGGAAACACATTAGCCTCTGCATCCTCAACAATTGTTTCAATTTTTTGCGCTGCTTCAACCATGTTCTTACCGGCACGTTTCTTCACATCGAGCATTACAACACCTTCACCAAATTCGCGTGCATAGGTTGTTTTTTCTTCTTCTTTGAAACGAACTGTTGCAATGTCCTTCAAGTATACAGCACCGTTTTCAGACTTGACCACAAAATTATCTAGTTCTGCAGGGCGTTCAATTTCTCCTAAAATACGAATTGTCCTTCGCTGGCCACTGGTAACAAGGTTTCCTGCAGACATTGTTATATTTCCATTTCCTATGGAATTAATAACATCATCGAAACTTATCTGGGCAGCCATCATTTTATAGATGTCTACAGCTACCTCGACTTCTTTTTCCTGTGCTCCACGAATGTCTACCTGCTTAATTTCCGGAAGGTCTTCAATTTCATCTTCCAGGTATTCGGCGAATTCTTTTAGCTTATCGGTAGGATAATTACCTTTAATATTGATATTGCTAATGGGGGTTTCTTCAGAAAAATTAAGGTCAAAAACATTTGGCTCTACCTTTGCGTTATTGAAAGTTGGCCAATCTTCACTCGCTGTTTCACTATCTACCTCATCTTTTACTTTTTGTTTGGCTTCTTCTACAGTGATATCTTCATCAAACTCTACTGTGATAATCCCATAATCTTCCTGTGAAGTAGAAATGATCTCAACGACATTACTAACATTTCTTAGCTTATCTTCCAATGGATCTACAATAAGACGTTCAATGTCTTCTGCAGTATTACCCGGATAAGGAGTACTAATGTATATTTTGGTCTCTTTAATTTCAGGAAAGCTTTCACGTGGCATACTGTTATATGCAGAAAGCCCCAATACTAAGATGATACCAATTATTACATAAATGGTCGTCTTGTTATCAATTGCCCATGATGACAATCGAAACTCTTTATCAACACTTTTTAACTTCTTACTCATTGCTCTCTACACTTTTAAGTTCCACTAATTGACCGTCTTTTACACTTCGGGCACCTTCTTTTATGATGGTATCCCCGTTAGTAATTCCATTAATTATTTCGACAAAATCTCCTTGTGTTTTTCCTGTCTCTACAATAACCCGTTTTGCAATAGCTTCTTTAGGGTTATCAGTACCATTGGTTACATATATATATTGTTCGCCATTGGCATTTTCAGAAATAACACTTTGTGGAATTAAAATTGCTTCCTCATTAGTGTAATCGTTGATTTTAATTTTAGCTGTTAAATTGGGTTTTATATTTCCGCTTTTATTGGGAACATCAACTTCAACTTTAAAAGTTCTATTATTCGGGTTGATATAATTGCCTACCTGTGAAACTTTGGTTTCTAGGTTTTCACCCAATACCGGGAAGTACACTTCTACACTCTTATTAGCAGTGACATCCGGCAAATAACTCTCAGGAACATCAGCCTGAATATACATATCACCTAAATTAACCAATCTAAACACCTGTGACTGTCCGGCAGAAACTACTGTTCCCTGTTCTGTCATGACATCATCGATAATTCCCGAGAACGGTGCTCTAATAGTGGTCTTAGCTACTTGAGAGCGCATTTGGTTTACAGCTTTTTCCTGTCCTTCGTAATTGGCTTTAGCTTGGAGATACTCTATTTCACTTCCTATTTTTTGTTCCCACAAACGCTGCTGTCTTTCGAAAGTAGTTTTAGCCAGATTTGCCTGAACCTCCAATTGTGCAAGTTGTTGTGAAAGCCCTCCATCATCAATAGAAGCTAATAATTGTCCTTTAAAAACCTTTTGGCCTTCTTTTACAAGGACCCTGGTGAGCAAGCCAGAATATTCCGGATATAATAGAATGTTCTTTTTGGTCTCTACGCTTCCCTGTAGTTCTAAAAAGTGATTAAACTCTTCTTGCTTTGCCGCAAAAACAGTTACCAGAGGTATTTTTTTAACGGTATCCAATTTTGAAATCGCTTTGTCGATCTCTTCTAATTGCAGATTGATCTCTTGTTGTTGTGCTACAATTTCTGAGCGTTTAGCACGAATCTGTTCAAGATTACCTGATTCGACCACGGCATCAACTGATTTTGAGTCATTTCCGCAAGAGGCTGCTGTAAAGGTGATCAAGAGAATTAAGATTACTTTTTTCATTTGTATAGAGTTTTCTAGAGTGATTAGTTATTTTTAGTTTCTTAGTTGGGGAGTATTTAACACGGTTTCCAAATCTGCTTTGTTATTGATAACATCCAACATTGCTTGAAAATATTGCTGTTGTGCAGTATATAGTTGAGTTTGTGCTTGTCGGAGGTCAAAACTTGTAGAAAGACCTTCAGTGAACTTTACTTGGTTCTTACCTTCTACACGCTCTGCAAGTGCCAGATTTTTCTTTGAATTTTCATAATTCTCTACAGCAAATTGATAGTTGCTCTTTGCTGTATTCAATGTTAATTGTACGTTTTGAATAGTTTCTTCTAATTCGGTTTCAGCCTGCTCCAAAGCAATTTTGGCCCGTTGTGTTTTTGCACTTCGCATTCCACTGCTAAATATGGGAATATTCATATTTACTCCTAGCAAAGAGGATTGAAACCATACTTGTTCCTTATCAAGAAAAGTGAAATCATCACTATTGGCGGCGGTTCCGTAGTTTACAAAAGCAGTAAGCTTAGGCAAAGCCCGGCTCTTTTCAAGCTTTAACTCTAAGGACCGTTGTTCTGTGAGGTTATAGGCGATCTTATAATCTATGTTTTGTTCTACATTTAGAGGAGTATCTAAAAATGTAAGTTGGATGTTCTCTTGTGTTAAGCTGTCTAAAGTATCTTCAAAAACAACGGTAGATTCTACATCAATACCCAACGCAACATTAAACATTTGTCGTGCTATACTTTCGGTTCTGCGAGCATTATTTAACTCGGTTTCTATTTCTAGTAAGGTAATTTCCAGTTGTTCCACACTTTCCTCTTCGGTAAGCCCGTTTTCATAGATCTTTTGTGTTTCGAAGAGATTTTTTTCAAGGTTGGCCTTGTTCTTTTCAAAAATAGCGACGAGCTCTTCAGAAAGTAATACACTGCCATACGCATTGATCACTCCCTTACGAACTTCAAGATTTGTTTTTTCCGCTGCATTTTCAGAGAAATCCAAAAAAGCACGGGCTGCCTGTAAGCCTACTAGATAACTGCCATCAAAGATTAGTTGGTCCAGTGTAGCTGTGGCCGAAGCATTTTGTTTTGTACCAAAAACAACAGGGACGAAAGTACCCGGGTCACCACCTGTGATCTCTGCCGGAAGCAATGTAACAGGTTGTTTCAAATTGTTTTGATATGTAGCAGCAGCACTAATTTGTGGTAATCCTGTAGCTGTGGTTTCCCATTTTTGCTTTATAGCCTTTGCAATATCTCTCCTTGCATTGATAGCTGTATAATTACTATCCAATGCAAAAGTGATGGCTTCTTCCAAATTAAAACTATAGGTTTGTTTTTGCTGTGCAATGCCCAAGAAAGGCAGCAGTGTAAAGCTGAAAATAGCAATAAGTCTCCTCATTAGTTAGATTGTTTTTTAATGAATTTATTGAGTGTTTTTTGTCCTTCTGCCGTAATAATACCTCGTAAATGATATTCTAAATAGTCTCCCATTAATTGTGCCTTGGGAAATTTTTCAACAGGGAAAAGAGTGTCATCTTTTATTCCAATGACACCAATAAAATAAATACGCGATACAAATTCTATATCAAGATTATCTCTATATAAGCCTAAGATAATACCTCTTTTTAGGTTAGAAAGAGTACATTCCCTCATTTTCTCGAACTGTTTCTCTTTTAGTGTTGCAAATATTTCCGGATAATACTTTTGTAACTGGTATTGTGGGGAGGACTTTTCGTTTTTTAACTGTACTAAAGCCAATTTCTTGATCTCATATAGCTCCTCAATAGGGTTTTTATTGTGAGATTGAATGTGATCTATTCCACATGATATTTCATGAAAAACCGCGAGGGTTGCTTCTTTAACCAAATGAGTCTTATTGTTAAAATGTGTATAAATGGTTTTTTTGGATATGCCCATATTGTTGGCAATATCATCCATCGTAACACTTTTAAAGCCCAGTTGTAAGAATAACTCTGACGCCTTTTGAATTATTTTTTCTTTCATAATCGGGTGCAAATATAGAGCAAGGAAACTTATAAAACAATAAAAGTTTCCTAAGTTTTACAATTTTTTAACATTTTTGAAATGTTTATGGTACTTATATCCTTTTTATCATTTATTTAGTAGCCTTTTATCGTGTAACTTGTATTTTAGCTGGAAATTTCAATGAAAGTTTTGGAGACATATTACAATGCATTGCATCAACATCTTGAAGAGACCATACGTGTTAAAAAACCAACACAGTTGTATGAGCCAATACGATATATCATTTCTCTGGGAGGGAAAAGGCTACGTCCAATCCTAACTTTGATGACCTGCGATTTTTTTGAGACCGATTTCAAAAAGGCTATGAACGCAGCACTTGCTTTAGAATTGTTTCATAATTTTTCATTGATTCACGATGATATAATGGATAATGCCCCTTTGCGCCGTGGAAAGGAAACAGTTCATGAAAAGTGGGATTTAAATACGGGCATTTTATCCGGGGATGCTATGTTGATACTGGCCTATCAATTATTTGAAGGTTATGAACCAAAGATGTTTCAGCAATTAGCCAAACTATTCAGTAAAACTGCTTTGGAAGTCTGTGAGGGACAACAATATGATATAGATTTTGAATCCAGAGATGACGTTACTTTGCCCGAATATATCAAAATGATCAATTATAAAACAGCGGTTTTAGTGGGAGCAGCAATGAAGATGGGTGCCATCGTTGCAAATGCTTCGGAAAGTTGTAGAGATAGTATTTATGAATTTGGCCGTAATTTGGGAATTGCGTTTCAATTACAAGATGATTATCTGGATGCTTTTGGAGACCCGAAAACTTTCGGAAAGCAAGTAGGAGGGGACATAATCTCAAACAAAAAGACCTTCCTCTTTTTAACTGCTATTGAAAGAAGTAATCTTTCCGAAGCGAAAACATTGAAGCATTTGTATAGTATTTCACCAAAGGATCCTTTAGACAAAATAGAAGCTGTAAAGAACATTTTTGAAACTTCGGGAGCAGCATTAGCGATACAAAATGAAATTGAGGCCTATACGCAGAAAGCATATAGAGTTTTGGAAAACATAAAAATTTCCGAAGATAAAAAAAATGCATTTCGTCAATTTGGAGATCGGTTAATGAAGCGAACGGTTTAAAAATAAACTCTTACAAAAGGCATCCAGGCCGAGGCATAAATACTTTCATCCTCGTTAAATAGTACATCGTATCGAATTCCTGCAGTAAAATTCCCCGTCCTATATCCTGCTCCTACAAATAGTGCAGGATACCAATAACTGTTATTTGGTATTTGCAGGTCAGGCTCATACGTGCGCGACACATAAAGTTGTTCAAATTCTGTGGATAGCTGCAATTCTGGGATAACATTGTAGAACCCTAAAACACTGCCACCTACAATAGTTGTTTTATAAACGTCCTTTTGACTGTTATACGAGAAATTTCCGCCAAGGCCCGCAGCAAACTGTTCGTTAAACTCATAAATAGCGCTTGGGGCAATGGTTCCGCTAAAGAATTCATTGCCAAAACTTAGTCCTATTCCACCACCAAAACGAACGTTGGACCAAAATTGAGATCCTTGTTCCTGCGCAATTCCGACTTGGATAAACAGGCTCATTACTACTGAAAAGAAAAACTTTTTGAAGAGGATTGATAAAGACGATTTCATTGTGAAATATTTATGAGTTTACTAATAATAAATATATAAAATCCCAAAGCCATAGTTTGGGGATTTGTTGTATTTTTGTAACGTTTTATTTAAAAATAGTCCTCTTTATTCCAATTATGGATAGATTTTCATTTCTAAATGCGGTTCACCCAGCATACATTGCAGAACTCTACGATAAATATTTACAATTTCCGGATAGTATAGAACCTAGTTGGAAGGCTTTCTTTCAGGGATTCGATTTTGGAATTGAAAATGGTTCTCTTGAAGTGTTGGGGATAGAAGAAAACGGACAGGAGATTCCCGAAAAAGTTTTAAAGGAATTTCAGGTTATTAAATTGATCGACGGCTACAGAACAAGAGGGCATTTGTTTACAAAGACCAACCCTGTACGTGAAAGAAGGAAATATACTCCGACCCTGGATATTGAAAATTTTGGACTTAGTGAAAGTGACCTGCCCACAACATTTAAAGCGGCAGATGTTTTAGGAATACCTGAGACGACTCTTGAAGAAATCATAAAACACCTTCAAAGTATTTATTGTGATTCTATTGGAATAGAATACATGTACATTCGTAAACCTGAAGAAATACAATGGATACAAAACAAGCTGAATGTTAATGACAATCAGCCCAACTTTTCCGAAACTCAAAAGAAGCACATTCTAAAAAAATTGAACGAAGCTGTTTCTTTTGAAAACTTTTTACATACCAAGTATGTGGGGCAAAAGCGGTTTTCCCTGGAAGGTGGAGAAAGCTTAATTCCTGCGCTGGATACGTTAATTGAAAATGCTGCGGAAAAGGGTGTTGAAGAATTTGTGATGGGAATGGCACACAGAGGTCGTTTAAGTACATTGGTTAATATTTTTGGGAAAAGTGCCAAAGATATTTTCAGTGAATTTGACGGAAAGGATTATGCGGAAGACATTTTTGATGGAGATGTAAAATACCATTTGGGCTGGACCTCCAAACGTAAAACCAAATCGGGTAAAGAGATCAATTTGAATATTGCTCCCAACCCCTCACATTTGGAAACAGTAGGAAGTGTTGTGGAAGGAATTGCAAGAGCGAAACAGGACCGTCATTATAAGGACAATAGTAGTAAAGTACTTCCAATAGTAGTACACGGTGATGCGGCAATAGCCGGGCAAGGGATTGTGTATGAGATTGTACAAATGGCACAATTAGATGGCTACAAAACCGGAGGAACCATTCATATTGTTGTAAATAACCAAATAGGGTTTACCACAAATTATCTGGATGGCCGGTCTTCTACCTATTGTACCGATGTAGGAAAGGTTACACTTTCCCCAATACTTCATATAAATGCCGATGATGCTGAAGCAGTTGTACACGCAATGCTTTTCGCACTGGATTTTAGAATGGAGTTTGGCCGTGATGTTTTTATTGACCTGTTAGGGTATCGTAAATATGGACATAATGAAGGAGATGAACCCCGTTTTACACAACCTCAGTTATATAAGGCTATTTCCAAGCATAAAAACCCCAGAGATATCTATGCTGAGAAATTGTACAGGCAAGGGATCATTGAAGAAGAATATACCAAAAAACTAGAACAGGAATACAAAGACAAACTCGAAGAGAACCTTGAAGATTCCCGTAAAGAAGATAAGACCGAAATTACGGCTATTATGAAAAGTGAGTGGGAAGGTTTTCATTATGCCGAAGGTGATAAGATGATGGAAGATGTCGATACAACGGTCAGTATGGCAAAACTGGACGATGTGGCGAAAGTGATCACGCAGCTTCCAAAAGACAAAAAATTCCTTAGAAAAATTTCACGGCTTATTGAAGCACGTCATAAAATGTACTTTGAAGACGACCAGCTGGATTGGGCAATGGGTGAATTGTTGGCATATGGGACCTTATTGAAAGAAGGATATGATGTAAGGATGAGTGGGCAAGATGTGGAGCGCGGAACTTTTTCACACCGCCACGCGGTCATAAAAGTGGAAGAAAGCGAAGAAGAAATAATCTTATTGAATGAGTTAAAAGATACACAAGGAGATTTCTATATTTATAACTCATTGCTTTCAGAATATGGAGTTGTTGGATTTGATTACGGCTACGCTATGGCGAGCCCAAGAACACTCACCATATGGGAAGCACAATTTGGAGACTTCAGTAATGGAGCCCAGATCATGATCGATCAATATATTTCTGCCGGAGAGGATAAGTGGAAAACCCAAAACGGATTGGTGATGCTTTTACCACACGGTTATGAAGGGCAGGGAGCAGAGCATTCTTCTGCAAGAATGGAACGCTATCTTCAGTTATGCGCTGTAGACAATATGTTTGTAGCAGATTGTACCACACCTTCAAATATGTATCATTTGTTGCGTCGTCAAATGAAAGTTGATTATCGTAAACCATTGATCGTATTTACACCTAAGAGCTTGTTGCGTCATCCAAGGGTGCTATCTACAAAGGAAGAATTTGCAAATGGTAGTTTCCAAATGCTTATCGATGATGCAGATGTAAAACCAAATGAGGTAAAGACGTTGGTTTTTGTGAGTGGTAAGTTTTATTATGACCTATTGGAGAAGAAAGAAGAATTAAACAGGAACGATGTAGCATTGGTACGTATAGAACAACTATTTCCGTTACCAACCAACCCAATGAGAGAAATACTGAAAAAATATAAAAATGCAGATGATATAGTTTGGGCACAGGAAGAGCCTAAGAATATGGGAGCCTATTCACATATCCTGATGCATTTTGAAGAAGCTAAAAACTTTAGGGTTTGCAGTAGAAGGATGTATGCCGCACCGGCTTCTGGAAGCAGTGTGCGTTCCAAGCAACGTCATGAAAAAGTAATAGAGAGTGTTTTTAACATAAATGAAAAGTAATACCAGTAACAACTCCTTTTAGGAAAATAGAAATACTATGGCATTAGAAATGAAAGTCCCTTCACCGGGAGAATCCATAACCGAAGTAGAAATAGCACAATGGTTAGTTGAAGATGGCGATTGGGTTGAAAAAGACCAGGCCATTGCCGAAGTAGATAGTGATAAGGCTACTTTGGAACTTCCTGCGGAAGCAAGTGGAATTATTACCCTTAAAGCCGAAGAAGGTGATGCAGTGGCCGTTGGGGAGGTAGTATGTTTAATTGATACTGAAGCACCAAAACCAGATGGTGCCAAACAAAGTTCTCAGGCAAAAGCGCCTAAAGAAGTTGAAAAAGAGGTGCCACAAGAAACACCTAAAACTGAAACTTATGCAACAGGGACACCGTCTCCTGCTGCTAAGAAAATTTTGGATGAAAAAGGAGTTGCAGCTAAAGATGTTAAAGGGACCGGGCGCGACGGGCGTATTACAAAGAACGATGCAGAAAATGCGAAACCGTCTATGGGAACACCCAGAGAAGGAGCAGACCGTGGTACGGAACGCAAAAAGCTATCCATGTTACGACGGAAAGTAGCAGAGCGTTTAGTCTCAGCAAAGAACGAAACGGCAATGTTGACCACTTTTAATGAAGTGGATATGAGTCCTATTTTTGAATTGAGAAAAAAATACAAAGAGGAGTTTAAAGAGAAGCATGGGGTTGGACTTGGGTTTATGTCCTTTTTTACTTTAGCAGTGGTAAGGGCTTTAGAGCTATATCCCGATGTAAATTCTATGATTGATGGGGACTACCAAATAAAATACGACTTTAAGGACATCTCAATTGCTGTTTCCGGGCCAAAAGGATTGATGGTACCGGTTATAAGAAATGCAGAAGAGTTATCGTTTAGAGGAGTAGAAACCGAAGTGAAAAGACTGGCTCTTAGAGCACGCGACGGGCAAATAACAGTAGATGAGATGACCGGAGGGACCTTCACCATTTCTAACGGAGGGGTTTTTGGAAGTATGTTATCGACTCCAATTATTAACCCGCCACAATCCGGAATTTTAGGGATGCATAATATTGTGGAACGTCCTATTGTTCGTGACGGCGAAATCGTTATTGCACCCATCATGTTTGTTGCATTATCCTATGACCACAGAATTATAGACGGAAGAGAATCTGTAGGATTTTTGGTAGCTGTAAAAGAAGCATTGGAGGACCCGGTAACACTTTTAATGAACAACGATGTTAAAAAAGCACTGGAACTATAATATAATTTGTGCATAATAAATAAAAAAAACCCGGCTTTACGCCGGGTTTTTCGATTAGTTAGTTGAAAATAATTTAAACCTTAGTATTTATTTATATGAAACAAAATAATTCACTACGTTAAGCAAGACAGTGGCAATAATTGATATTGCAATTACAATAAAGACAATCTTTTTGGTCTTATTGCTTTTATGTTTTTCTTCCTTCAACAATACTGAATTTTTCATATTGTAAAAGTGAGAAATTATTGACAAAATTGAAATACGTGTTAACACGTAAATTTTGAGATAAAAAGGAGGTTTTTTGACTATACCAGTCTGTCTTGATGCTCTTTAGCCCAAATAAGAAGACTGTTTGTTTTATGTTCCAACTCTAATTTTGTGATGATGTTGCTTCGGTGTTTTTCTACAGTACGGTAAGAGATAAAAAGGAGAGAGGCTATTTCTTTATTGGTTTTATCGTTAGCAATGAATTTTAAGATCTTTTTTTCAGAAGGCGTTAGACTTTTTAAGGAAGCTTCTTCAAGATTATTGGGGCCTAACAATTCTTTGATCTTTGGACTAAAAAAGGGATTTCCCTTAGAAACAGTTTTAATACAAGTCTCAATTTCTTCTAAAGCAAATTCTTTTAAGACGTACCCAAAAATATTTAGATCTTGAGCTTGTTGGTACAAATCTCTTTCCTTGTGAAGTGTAATTAGAATTATCTTCGTGGTAAGGCCATTTGTTTTGCATTTTTTTGCAATCTCCAGGCCGGACAAAAAAGGCATTTGTATGTCTAGAATAGCAATGTCCGGATTTAGCTTTGTAATTAGATTATATGCCTCCCGCCCATTATTTCCACTACCAATTATATTATAGCCTTTTTCTTTTAAGAAATCATTTAGACCCTTTAATAATAAAGGATGGTCATCTGCTATTATGATAGTTTCTTTCTTCATTAAACTGGAAATTGGAATTCTAAGGTTGTACCACTATCTATTTTAGACTGTACTTTCATCTGTCCGTTTAAAAATTTAGTGCGTTCTAATAATGTTTTCAACCCCAGTGATTTTATATCTTGATATTTTTCAGAAAAATCAAAACCATTTCCATTGTCTTTTATGGAAATAATGATATTATGTGTAAGCTTTTTAATAGATACCTTGCTGGCTTCTGCTTTAGCATGTTTCAAAATATTATTAAGGCTTTCTTGCACAATTCTATAGATGTTCACTTCTTGTTCCGGAGAAAATAGGTTGTCTATGTTATCAATTTCAGAAGAGATAAATAAAGTAGTATTTTCGTCTATTTGAGTGAGGGTATGTTGAATGGCTTTAGTAATACCCATTTCCTGCAGTTGAAAAGGATGAAGGTCCCTGGAGATTGTTCGAACTTCATCAATAGCAGCATCTACCATTTTTTTTGTTGGATTGTCTCCATTGGAAATTACTTTGTTTTTAATAAGTAATAACTGTTGCCCGAGCCCATCATGCAAGTCTTTGGAGATGCGTTTGCGCTCCTCTTCCTGAGAAACCAATAATTTCTGACTAAATTTCTCCTGAAGTATTTTATTGTTTTTCAAATTTTGTTGGTTCCTAAAAAGTAAAATGACACCAAACAGGAGAAGAAGTGCAACACTCGAAAACGCTACAACCTTTTTAAAGGAGTCATTATCTTTTTCCAGAAGTTGAATACTTGTGGTTTTTTCTACCAACTCTTTTTCTTTTTTCTCGGTTTCATAAAGAGTCTGAAAGTAAGCAAGGGAGTTGGCAGTACTTCGGTTATAGATAGAATCTCTTATTGAAATATATGCTTCCCTGCATTCTAAACTCTTCTCGTAGTCTTTCTTTCCAGCATAAATGTCTGCCAACAAATCGTATGATTCTAAGATCGCATCTGTATAGTTATAGGATTTAGAACCTTCTAATTTTTTTTGAGCACTTTCTAAAGCGGTTTCGTAGTCTCCCAATGCAAAATGGTATTTTGCTATAGCGCCATAATAATTAACACGGGAATTGATATCGTCAATATTTTTGGACCATCCTTTTACAAGGTTTATTTGTTTTGTAGCATTTTCAATATCTCCTTCCGAAGCAAAGTATTCTGCTAACTTAGAATGGACAAATATGGATTGAGAATAATTCCTGTCTTTTTCCCAGGGTTTATTTAAAATTTCAACTGCCTTGTTCAAATATTCCAAATGCAGCTTTTTGTTCCCCATTTTTTTATAATCCAATGCTTGGTTATAATACTCTACAGCAAGGAATTCATTTAATTTAAGCTGTTGTAATTTTTCAATTATTTTTTCACGCTCTTCTTTTGCTTTATCATAAAAACCATTCATGCTAAACATAGTAATGATACCCTGTTGGGCATGTACCATATATTCGTAATCTTTAAGTGCTTCATAATAGTTATATGCTTCTCGATAGCTTTCTCCTGCAGGAACAAAATTCCCCAGATTTGAATAAGCCTGCCCTCTAAACAGGTAAGCATCTGCAAGGTATATAGAGTCATTCTTCGAAAAGTTTTCAAGAGCTAAAGTATAATCGTCAATGGCTCTTTTTAGATCGATCCTAAAATTGGCGCTACCCCGTTTTAGGTATAGCCCACCCAATAAAAAGCTGTCTTTAATTTTATATTTATGCGCAAGTACTCCATTGATAACAGAAACAGCTTTTTCCGGCCTTCCTTTTTTATTGGTAAATAAAAACTGAAGATTCATGGCTTTTTTAGCAGCTTGGTCAATGCTGTCAATATCCTTTGCCAAATCTATGTGCTGAAGACTGTAAGCTATAAAGGCATCGTCATCTCCCCTTCTAAAAGATTTTGTAATGAGAGAGTCTAAAGCTTCTAATTTTAAGGAAGGACTTTGCGTAGTATCTACAACCGTTCTATAGTACTCAATATCCTGAGAAACCCCAAAATAGGGGTGTAAGAAACTTATGACAAAAAGGGCCAGGAGTTTTTTCAAAATACGTTAGGTTGTTAGGTAATTAATAAATGTAACATTTTTTTTTAAGTACACTGTTAATTTTTTCCTTTTTCTATTTTACATAAACACAATTTCTTCCATAATCAATGACAGCCCGTGTACTTTTTAAGAAATCTGCACCAATAATTCCATGAACGGAATTTTCATGAACTTCCTGTAAAGCGTTGTTTATGTGGGAAAGGTCAAATAATACAAAATCCATGTTTTTTAAGTGCCAAGCTCCAATTGAAATATGATTTTTACGAGCCAGTTCTGTTTTCATGTTTACAGCTCCTGCTCCCGCAGCTTTTACATCACTTTCTTCATTTTTGAGAAAAAAATATTGAATACTATCAAACCCAATACAACTTGTTGAAGCTCCTGTATCTAGAATGAAGTTGCCTTTAACATTGTTAATTTTTGCTGAAAGCTGATAATGCCCCGAAATCAACTTTTTTAAAGGAACCCTGTAAAATCCATTGGTTTCTAATAAATTTCTTAATTGTATCACAAGATTTTTTTTGCAAAGATAGCTAACAAAATAGTTAGCTTTGCAATTATGTTGACAGACACTCACACTCATTTATATAGTGAAGCCTTTGATGAAGACCGGGATGCTATGATGCAACGTGCTTTTGAAGCCGGTGTACAGCGATTTTTTATACCTGCTATAGACAGTCATTATACAAATGCAATGTATGAGTTGGAAAAGCAATATCCGGATCAGGTTTTTTTGATGATGGGACTTCATCCTACTTCGGTGAAGGAAAATTTTGAAAAAGAATTGGAGCATGTAGAGAGTCAATTTAAGAAAAGGGATTTTTTTGCCGTGGGAGAAATTGGGATCGACCTGTACTGGGATACATCTACTTTAGAAATTCAGAAAATTGCTTTTAAGAGGCAAATTCAATTAGCAAAAAAGTATAAACTTCCCATAGTAATTCATTGCCGGAATGCTTTTGATGAGATCTTTGAAGTGTTGGAAACCGAAAAAGATGATACACTCTTTGGGATTTTTCATTGCTTTACAGGAACCCTGGAACAAGCAAAAAGAGCCATTTCTTTTAATATGAAGTTAGGTATTGGCGGAGTAGTAACTTTTAAAAACGGAAAGATTGATACGTTTCTTCATCAAATAGATATGAAACACATAGTTTTGGAAACAGATTCACCCTATCTTTCACCTGTTCCCTACCGGGGGAAAAGAAACGAGAGCGGTTACCTGTCTTTAATTTGTGAAAAATTGAGTAAGGTGTACGGTGTTTCAAAAGAAGATATAGCAAGGATCACAACTGAGAACTCAAAAGCGGTTTTTGGAATATAAATAATTCAGAAAAATGAATACAAAGGCAAATATACTCCTTATATATACCGGTGGTACCATTGGGATGATCAAAGATTTTGAAACAGGCACCTTGCGTAATTTCAATTTCAAAGATCTGTTAAAACATATTCCGGAACTGAAACTCTTGGACTGTAAGATTGCTACTACCGGTTTTAAGAAACCTATAGATAGTTCTAATATAAACCCAAGGTACTGGGCAGATCTCGCTTCTATTATAGAAGAGCGATACGATGGTTTTGACGGTTTTGTA
This sequence comes from Altibacter sp., assembly GCA_028285705.1. Taxonomy (GTDB): domain Bacteria; phylum Bacteroidota; class Bacteroidia; order Flavobacteriales; family Flavobacteriaceae; genus JANQOS01. The sequence continues at coordinate 2,663 of JANQOS010000130.1, read as the reverse complement.
GTATTGCACGGCAGTGATACAATGTCCTATACAGCATCTGCACTAAGTTTTATGTTGGAAAACTTAAACAAGCCGGTAATCTTTACAGGGTCTCAATTGCCTATTGGTGATTTACGGACCGATGCTAAGGAGAATTTAATTACGTCCATTCAAATTGCTGCGCTTAAGGAAAAAGGGCGGCCAAAAATCACTGAAGTATGCTTATATTTTGAATACAAATTGTACCGGGCCAACAGAACTACAAAGATCAACGCTGAACATTTTGAGGCTTTCGCCTCTCTTAATTATCCTGCATTGGCAGAAAGCGGGGTGCATTTAGTAGTGAATAATGAAGCACTCTACAGGCCCAACCGCAGAAAAAAACTACGGGTCCATAAAAAAATGGAATCCAATATATTGCTTGTGAAAATGTTTCCCGGAATAGACGAGACCACAATTAACTATTTATTTGCCTACCCGCAAATAAAAGGATTGGTGTTAGAGACCTACGGAAGTGGAAATGTGACCAACGAGGCCTGGTTTATAAAAGCACTCAAAAAGCTTACTGAAAAAGAGGTTCCGGTTATTAATGTCACCCAGTGTTCAGGGGGGAGTGTTGCAATGGGATTGTATGAAACCAGTATTGAATTAAAAAAGATGGGTGTAATTTCGGGGAAAGATTGTACTACAGAAGCCGCTCTAACAAAATTAATGTATTTATTGGGGCAGGATGTTTCAAACGGAAGCCTCAAAACAATTTTCGAAACCCCTTTGCGCGGAGAAATGTTATAAATAAACTGTTCAAATATTTTATCAGCTAATTTTTTTTTTGTTATTTGCCCGTCCTTTTGGCGCATTCGTCAAATCCATTTTAGAGAGGTGGCCGAGTGGTCGAAGGCGCACGCCTGGAAAGTGTGTATACGCCAAAAGCGTATCGAGGGTTCGAATCCCTTCCTCTCTGCAAAATTTGTTTTGAAAAAGAGACACAATACCAAATTTTATGAATTATCAAAAAGTGCTTTCTATTGAAAAATTGAATATGAAGTAATGATAGTAAGCCCCGATAATCTTTATATTGGCAAATATTACCCCAAGAATAATAATCTTGGAGATTAACTAAATTATTTTATATCTTTAAACCTTTAACTAAAATCAAACTTTAAGTCGATAGCAATGAAAAAATTATTTTCTATTATGGCAATTGCCGCACTAGTTTTTGCGGGATCCTTTAATGCAAATGCAACAGTTGCACAAACAGCGTCTACCACTTTGGTAACAGCAGCAACAGTAACAATCATTCAAGATGAGGAAGCATCCTCCGGAGAAGAGCCTCAAGGATGGCATCAAAATCTTAAACAACGTTTCATTGAAGGTGGTCCTGGATTTATGGGGATTGTACTTTTATGTTTAATTCTTGGTTTAGCAATTGCTATTGAAAGAATTATATACTTAAACCTATCTACCACTAATACTCAAAAATTGGCTCAAAATGTGGAAGATGCCTTAAACAGTGGTGGTATTGATGCTGCAAAAGAAGTTTGTAGAAATACAAAAGGCCCCGTTGCTTCTATTTATTATCAAGGGCTGGATCGTGCCGACGAGAGTATTGATGCAGCAGAAAAAGCAGTAATTGCTTATGGAGGAGTGCAAATGGGACAATTAGAAAAGAATGTATCCTGGATATCTTTGTTTATCGCCTTGGCACCTATGCTTGGTTTCATGGGAACTGTAATAGGGATGATTTTGGCATTCGATAAAATTGAAGCAGCCGGTGATATGAACCCATCATTGGTAGCAGGAGGTATTAAAGTAGCACTTTTAACAACCGTATTTGGTTTGATCGTGGCTATTATACTTCAGATTTTCTACAACTATATCATTGCTAAAATTGATAGCATTGTGAACAGTATGGAAGACGCATCTATTACATTAATAGATATGTTGGTTGATTACAAAAACAAAAGATAATTTAAAATACACCACTAATGGGTTTACATAAAATTTTAAAAATTGTAGCATTGCTTCTAAGCATAGCAGGAATTATTTTCCTTGCTATGATTATATCTAAAGGAGATGATGCTGTTAGTGAGACCGGAGAAGGAGTTGACGGATTCTTATACGTAGCTTATATAATATTTGCAATAGTTCTTCTATTCGTACTTTTATTCGTTCTGAAAGGAATATTCGCCGGAAATATTAAGAAAACACTCATTTCTATTGGTGCATTCTTGCTAATAGTAGTTATTTCTTATGTGATGGCAACAGGAGTTGAAACACCTATGCGAGATGGCGACATACTTTCAGCGAGTGGGTCAAAATGGGTAGGAACAGGATTATATACATTCTACATCATGGCCATTCTGGCTATTGGTGCTATGGTTTTAAGCGGAATTAAAAAAATCACTAAATAATGGCAAGAAGAGCGACACCCGAAGTTAATGCCGGGTCAATGGCAGACATTGCATTCCTGCTACTTATCTTTTTCTTAGTTACGACTACGATTGAAAAGGACAAGGGGATTGCAAGACAATTGCCGCCTGATGAGCCGCCAACTGATGAACAGGTTGTTATAAAGCAAAAGAATTTATTCATTGTTAATGTGAATAAAAGTGATCAATTGCTTGTAGAAGAAGAACTCATGGATGTAAAGGATTTACGCCAAGCTGCTAGCAGCTTGGCGTAAA
>JANQOS010000119.1 GCA_028285705.1 Altibacter sp. | reverse complement strand
AACTTCATTAATATGCTTTTTAATCTTGTCTATCATATTCAATAAAAATGCTTTGGCAGCGCAAAACTACATATTTTCTAGTCAATCACTTCTTTTTCCAGGAAATACTGTACAATGGCTTCTTTCATTAAAACACTTTGCTCTCCTGCCTTTAAAGGAGGTAATTGTTCAACTATCTTATAGTGCGGCCAACCCTGCTCGTCAAAGTATTCAAACTCATAATACCCAAAAGGTTCTAACAGACGGCAAATGGCAATGTGCATCAGGTTTATTTTTTCATCTTTCTTAAACTTTCTGTGCAATTGTCCTAATTCCTGAACCCCTACCAGGTAAATTACAGCGTCCAAATCCAACTCTTCACCATCTGCAAAACGATTACTAAGTAGTGTAACCACTTGCTTCCAGCGTTGCTTTAATTGTTCATCTCTAGCCATAATTTTCCTGTGGTACAAAGATACATTTCTTGACAAACACTTTTAGTATCTTTACACTAAATACTTGTATGAATATGGTAGATATTGGTTTAGGAATTATTTTATTGATAGGCTTTTACACCGGTTTTAAAAAAGGGCTTTTTGTAGCTTTAGCATCACTAATAGGGTTAATTGCCGGGGTATATGGAGCTTTGTATTTTTCGGATTATGCCGCAGGGTATATTTCCAATTGGTTTAATTGGGGTGAACAAACTACGCAACTTGCTGCTTTTGGTGTAACTTTTTTAGGGATTATCTTTCTTGTTTCCATGGCTGGAAAACTTCTTACAAAAATAGCGGACTTCGCTATGCTAGGAATCATCAACAAATTATTAGGAGGTGTTTTTAGTGCAATTACCTATGCTTTTATTATTAGTGTTATTTTTATGTTTATAAATGCTTCTTCAAGTACAAGTGGTTATATTATTTCCGAAGAAAAGAAAGCTGAGTCTACATTATATGCACCAATAGCTTCCCTGGCTCCTATAGTGCTTCCGCATATTTTGAAAGAAGTGGACAGGTACGAAACTTATAAAGACGAAACTGAGGAAGGAGAAAAATAATTTATAGTTCTTTTAATTCAGATGTCGGGATCCATCCGTCTTTACCATCTGCCAGAACAATGCGATACCATTCATCATCTTGATCCAGTATTAAAACCTTGGTTCCTTCGTGGAGTACAAAAGCCACTTCGCTTCCCATGGTAGGTTCACTTTTAACTTCGGTACTTTCTGCAAAGATTATGGCAGGACGATCTTTTGTGTAATCATTGTATGTTTTAAAGGCCACTACCAATGTAAATAACAGTAAAAAGATACTTATAGCCGACCCGGTAAATAACACTCGTTTTTTTCTTTCTGAAACTGAGAAATAATACAATAAAAAAAGCGCCACGAACAATATTGAAAATATAGTTGATGCCATGGCCCAGCCATCAAAAGTAAATATTCCGGAGATAGATTTGTACCACCGTTTAAAAATAGTCTCAGGTAGTGGTTCTATAGCATCTATCTTTGCGTTTTCAGCAAATGAAAGATTATTTCGAATATCTCTGTCATTAGGTGCTAATTGTAGTGCTTTTTCATAATAGTAGATACTTGGCCCAATATTATTTAACTTATAATGTGCATTTCCCAAATTGTAATATAAAGCCGCCGAATGCTTATCACTTTCTAAAATTTTCATCCATGCATTCAATGCTTCCTGGTATTTTTCGGCTTTATACAATTCTTTTCCTTTCTCAAACAATTCATCATTTTGAGCAACTGCAATAATTCCAGTTAAAAAGACAAGTATGAAGAGTATTTTTTTCATTTTTCTTTTCTGAAAAAGTTATTGTATCTGTTTATCTATAGCAGTTATCGTTTCAACTGCTTTGTTATAATCTTGTTGAATGGTCACATTAGAAGCAGGTGTATAACGAGCAAATTCACAACTTTTAAGTAAACCTTTAAATTGGTCTATATTGGCTCCTGAAACATTTCGCTCTTCCAGCAATACGGCAATTCGGTCTTTGGCCATTTCGGAGGTTTCGATATTCAGTTTTGCTTTTAAATAATTATGCAATGCTCTTTCAAGGGCTTCATAGAATGTAGCCTTATCTGCTAAATTCTTCTTTGCTTCACTTAAATATTTTTTTGCCAGCCGGTCCGCCTTTCTAAGTTTATTTCTTTGTATATCTGCCAATCTTTCTTTTCTTTTCTTTCCTCCTATGATGAACAGTGGGATAAGTAATAAAGGAGCTCCTATTAACATCCAAAACAGCGTTGATTTGAAATACGATTCTTGAGTTACTGTTTCTAAATTGCTATCTAATTTTATGTATTTGAATTGATCTTTTGAAAGTACTACCGCTTTTTTATTTCCATTATTAACTGTAGTTGATGTACCTTCTGAAGTAACCGGGCCGTTTTCAACATTCAGGATAATTTCTTCGGAAGATATTGTTGAATATTTTTCGGTCTTTGGATTGAAATACGAAAAAGTAATGGGCCTAATAGGAAAATTTCCTTTTAACTGAGGAATGACAGTATATACCTCTTTTACCTCTCCACTCATTCCGGCTCGGTTGGTACGTACATTTTCTTTTCGTTCCGGCTCATACATTTCTAATGAATTGGGAAGTTTTATCCCCGGTAAATCGAATAGCTTTATATTTCCTTTTCCGGATACCTTAACACTTAATTGCAGTGCTTCATCTGCATCTAAAGTGGTTTTATTGGTGATGACATCAAACTCAAAACTTCCTACGGCGCCGGTAAAGTTATCGGGGCGGCCTTCAACAGGTAATGGTTTTACATCAATGGTCCTGTTCCCGGCAGAAATTGTTTTATTAACACGTGTCATTAACCTTCTCCCAAAAATATCCCGGCGATTTCCCTGTACATCGATAGGGACATCGAGTGTTAAGGGTTCAATATTTAATTTCCCTGTTTTTTGGGGATACAACACTGTGGTTCGCAAAATTACATAACGATAATCTTCTCCCTGATACTTGCCTTCATAAATTTTAAAATTTCCCTGATTATCAATATTTTGACTCCAAAAATCGGCATATTTTGGTGTATCAATTTCTCTCCAACTACTGGTAATACTCACATTGTGAGAGACGTACATTTTATAAACTACTGTAATTGCCTCATTTAAATATGGGCTGGTATTGGAGATCTCTGCAACCAAATGTACATTCTCACTCGCTACATATTCAGCATTATTTCCGTCCTTAGGTTTATCTACAGCAGATGTAACCTCAACTTGTATTGGAGTAGTTTTATAGATCTGCCCTTCAATTTCAATGGTCGCCTGGCCAATTGTATATTTTCCCCGGGATTGAGGTGATAAAAAATAGGAATACGTTTTTGAATAGCTTCGCTTTCCATTAATGTATGAATTGCTGATAGCCTGGTTGGGGCCTCCCACCACTCGAAATCCCTGGAAATCCGGTGGGCTAAAATTATCCCCGTCATGATTCATTTCAAAATCTACTCGCAAACGTTCGTTAATGCCTAATCGCTTCTTGCTCAATTTAACTTCAAATTGAACCTGTGCATGTAACATATTACAGCTAACAATAAAAAACAGTACGTATATGAAATGTTTTAGTTTCATTAATTACCAGTCTTTATTAGATTTTATTTTAGCTCCTTTTTGCTTTTTAGCATTGATCTTATCCTGGACCTTTTTCTCTTCATTATTCATTGCTTCCAGTAAGTTCTTTATTTGTTGAGGAGATAATTGACCCGGAACCGGTTGCTGTTGTTGAGGTTTTTCTTTTTCTCCCTCACCTTCTTTATTTTCATCAGGTTTTCCTTTATCCTCTTTATTTTCTCCTTCTTTATTTTCGTCTTTTTCGTCTCCCTTATCTTCGTTTTCTTTTTCGTCTCCTTCATCACCTTCCTTGTCCTCTCCTTTATCGTCTTTATTTTGTTGGTTTTCTTTATCCTTATTGTCCTGGTTCTCGTCCTCATTTTCATCATCGCCTCCACCATTTTGTTGCTGTTCTTCAAGCATTTTTTTAGCAAGGGCTAAATTGTAACGCGTTTCATCATCTGTCGGGTTATTACGTAACGCATTTTTATAGGCCTCTACAGCTTCCTTGTATTGCTTGGAATTCATAAAAGTGTTCCCCAAATTATGAAAAGCCTTGTGCTTTTCGGGCTTGTTCTTTGCAATAGAAGCCGCCTGCTTATAGCGACGCATTGCTTCGGCATTTAATTCTTTATTATAGTACGCATTCCCCAAATTATATTTTCCCGTTTCATCTACCGGGTTTAAGGAAATGGCCTTACGATAGTCTGCTTCGGCTATAGGGAAATCATTCTCCTGTAATCTTTCTGAAGCTTCATTAAGATATTCATTTGATTCTTTAAGCAGTTTCCGCTGTTCTTTATTTTGCTGCGCTATTCCGCTAAATGGAATAAGTAAAATGAACAACAAAAAAGCACTTTTCCGAATTGCAAAAATTTCAGATAATAAACTCATTGTTAAGAATACTATGTTATGCTGTCCTTTCATTAAAGAGATTCAATTTTTTTAACCATGCGGTTTTTCTTTCCAGTAATAATACATCAAGAATAAGCAAAAATAATGCCCCTCCCAAAAACCATTGAAATTGGTCTTTGAAATCTGTAAACTGTTTAGAATCAAATTCTTTTTTATCCATCCCGTTTAAAATGGCTGTAACAGTTTCAACTACCTCTTTGGTATTGCTTCCGTCAATATATTCTCCATCGGCTTCTGCGGCAATTTCCTCTAAAGTAGCCTCTCCCAAACGGGTAATCACCTGTTGGTTATTCTCATCGCGTTTATAGTATTGAAGGGTTCCGTTACGCTTTATTGGAATAGGCCCTCCTTCAACTGTTCCAACACCTATTGTAAAAATACGGATCCCATCTGCTGCTGCTGCTTCGGCAATTTCCGTAACATTGCCCTCGTGGTCTTCTCCATCACTAATGATAAACAAAACACGATTGGTTTGCTCTTCATCATTGTAATAGGTCTGCGCCATTTGTATGGCTTCGTTAATAGCAGTTCCCTGGGATGAAACCATATCCGTATTCATTCCCGATAAAAACAATTTAGCCGAAGAAAAATCGGTAGTAATAGGCACCTGCGGAAAAGAACTTCCTGCATAACCAATAATTCCAATACGATCGCCCGCCAGGCTGTTGATGATCTGTGTTACCAATTGTTTGGATTTTTCTAAACGGTTGGGAGCAATATCTTCTGCCAGCATACTCTTTGAAACGTCCAAAGCAAACACTACATCTACCCCCTCGCGTTTTACCGTTTCAAGCTTAGTTCCTATTTTTGGATTTACCAAAGCAAAGCTTAAACAGCCTATAGCCAAACAAACAACCAATACTTTTAAAACGGGTTTAAAAAGTGATTTATCCGGACTCAATTTTTTGAGCAATTGAGTATCTGCAAACCTCCTTTGTACTTTCTTCTTCCAAAACAATACTAATAGAAAAAGCACCACTACCAGCGGTATAGCTGCCAATAAATAAAAGTATATGGGTTCTTCTAATTGATACATATTTGTTTTCCCTTTATCGAGGTCTCATTATTTATTCATTATTTATACAAAACTTCTAAAAAGTGTATATCTCAAAAGTATTTCGAGTCCCAGTAATCCTAAAGCAAAAAGTGCCAGAGGGCGAAATTTCTCATCGTAATTTCGATACTTGAACTCTTCTATATCGGTCTTTTCCAGTTTGTTTATTTCATCATATATCTCTCCCAGTTTCGAAGTACTTGTTGCTCTAAAATATTGCCCTCCGGTTGTCTTGGCAATTTCTCTTAATAAAGCTTCATCGATCTCAACCTGTACACTTCCGTATTGAAAACTTCCATCCGGGCGAATTCCAATAGGAGACTGTGCCATTCCATTTGTCCCCAATCCAATAGTGTATACCTTGATCCCAAATTCCACTGCCAGTTCACTGGCGATCTTTGGGTCAATAAAGCCACTATTGTTGACTCCGTCTGTTAATAAAATTATTATTTTACTCTTTGCCCTACTTTCTTTTAATCGGTTCACAGACGTAGCCAATCCCATACCTATGGCTGTCCCTCCTTCAATGATCGTGTTGTATTTTATACTATTTAAAGACGAAAGCACAATACTTTTATCACTTGTTAAAGGGGTTTTTGTAAAACTTTCTCCTGCATATTCCACCAATCCAATCCTGTCGTTAGGCCTTGCGTTTATAAACCTTGCCGCTACCATTTTTAAAGCTTCCAATCGGTTGGGGCGCAGGTCCCTTGCCAGCATACTGGCAGATACATCTATCGCAATTACAATGTCAATACCTTTTGTGGTTTTAATACGGGTTGACTCATCCACGGTACGTGGGCGAGCCATCGCAATAATGATTGCAGCCAATGCAAATAACCTAAATGCAAAGAGTAGCGGGCGTAATTTTGCCAACCAGTTCTTCTTTGTTCTAAATCCTTTTGTACTCGAAATCTTTAATGCCGCTGTCTGTTGCTTACGCTTCAACAGGTACCATAGAATGAGTACCGGAAGAGCTAACAACAACCAGAAAACCTGTGGATTTACAAATTCAAAATTTTCAAACATTATTTTTCTGTAACTTCAAGTTCTACTGAATTAATAATTCTTTCCTTTATTTGAAATGCATATGCATCGTCTTTTTTATAGTAGGTCGCTAATATTTGAAGTGATTGTCCTTTTTTAAACAATAAAATTTCATATTCCAGCTTATCACTCTTTTTGGCATTGGACGACCCGGAGTAATCGAATTCTCCATATACTTTTTCTCCTTCAATTCCTTCATCAGTAGAAAAAGACTCTCTTTTTACAATCATATTCAGTGCTCCTTCGGCTTCTAAAGATTGTAATAATCTTTCAGAAACCACTTCAAAATCCAACTCAACCCCTTCTACATATGTTGATACATTTAGGAGTATGTAGAATTGTCCTGAAAGGCTTCCATACTGAAACATCTCATTAGAAACTATGGTTTGTTTGGCTTCTTCGGGTAAATTTACCTGCCTACGCACCAAAACTTTTGGCGTTTCCAAAATAATTGCCGGAATTCCATATTCACTGCGCACCCATCTCCCATCCAATAATTCTTTAGTTGGGTGCCCTATTACATTATCTTTTACATAGGCCCAGCCGTAGGTTGCAGTTAGAACTCCTCCTGAAATAAGTATGGCAAAAACACCTGCTACCATTCCTATTATAACTCGTTTCTTACGTCTTTTTCTTCGCTGCTGTCGAAGGTATTCCTCATTTTGAAGCAATTCTTCTTCGGTAGGTTCGGGAATTACCTCATGAGTTTCATTGATAATTTCTTCAATGGTATTTCTATCTGCTTCGGTTTGTCCTACTTCCTGCCTCATCTTTGCAAATTTTACCAGATCGGCTCGTTTCAAAATTTGGTCAAGGTGTTTAATGGTTTCAGCATCAAAGTCAAAATGTCCGGCATCTTTATGTAATTGCAATCGAGCAATCAACTCATCACTTGTACTTTCCAAAGCAGCAGCATCCACCTCACGATCCAGGTAACGCTTTACAATTTCTGTAAGGGCCGAATAATATTCTTTAGATTTGTTTTCTTTCAGCAGGTCCGAATCGTCCAGTTCTTTTAATGCAACTATAGCTTCTTCATAAGCAGGCAGTTGTTTCTCTTCTGCTTCTTTTCTTTTTTTTCTTCGAAATAAAACATACCCCAAAATTCCCAGGATCACCAGAATGGGAACCACCCAATACAAAAGTTTTAAAAAATCAAAAGGCGGACTTTTTACATCCAGTGCCTTTTTGATATCGAACATTTTTTGTTTTGTAGTATCTACGGGAACATCCCGTACTTCTACCTTAACAGAATCTGTGGCAAAAGGTTGCTCATTAATAAACACCTTTTGTGAAGGAATCGTGTAAGAACCGGAATCAAATTGCGTCAATCCGTATTTTTTTATAAGACGATACTTAGCCTGTTCATAGGTTGTATCTACTTTATACGACTCGATCACCTCCAACGGCAGAAAGGTTTGTCCTTCCGGAAAAACTACCATGTCTGTAGTATCTGCCTGTACCTGTATTGTATACCTGAGCTCTTCTCCTATAAGAATTTGAGTAGAATCAATTTGGGATGTGACTTGTGAAAAGGCAAAGGATGTAAAAAGGAAAAAACCCAGAAATATAAAACGTTGAACTCCTTTTACTAACGACTTAGTAATTTGAAAAGGTTTCTCAATATTATTTTTTCTGAATTTTATCATTTAAGGTCTATCGTCTTTTAAAATATCCCAGTAACTTTTTAACATAGCTCTCATCTACTCGACAGCTTAATGCTCCTGCTCCACTCTTCAAAAAGGCATCTTCAAAATAATCAACACGCTCCCGGTAATACGAATAATACTCATTTCTAACTCCTTTTGAAGCAGTATTTACCAAAAGTAATTCTCCTGTTTCCTCATCTTCCATTTCCACCATTCCCAAGTTTGGAATCTTTTCTTCGTGTTTGTCATAAATACGAACCCCCGTCACATCATGCTTTTTTGAGACGATCTTCAAGGTCTCTTTGTAATCATCCGTAATAAAATCTGAAAGGACAAAGACAATAGCCTTTTTCTTAATCACATTCGTTAGATATTTCAAGGCCTGGGCAACATTGGTCTTTTTACTTCTGGGTTCATACTCTATTAATTCACGAATGATCCTAAGTACATGTGATTTGCCTTTCTTAGGCGGAATGAACAATTCTATTTCATCTGAAAATAAAATGAGCCCTATTTTATCATTGTTCTGCATCGCTGAAAAAGCAAGTGTTGCAGCAATCTCCGTTACTATTTCATTTTTGAATTGTGTATCGGTTCCAAAGAATTCCGAACCACTAATATCTGCCATTAGCATCATGGTGAGTTCTCTTTCTTCTTCAAAGACTTTTACAAATGGTTCATTGTAACGGGCAGTTACATTCCAATCGATATTTCTAACATCATCACCAAACTGATATTGGCGTACTTCACTAAACGTCATCCCCCGTCCTTTAAAAGTACTATGATATTCTCCACCAAACACATGATCACTTAAGCGCCGTGTTTTGATCTCTATTTTTCGTACTTTTTTAAGAAGTTCTTTTGTATCCATTTCTTTAATATGCAATGGTTAGTGTTCAGCAGGCAGGAGTTATTATTACGTTTGGCAGTAGTTAAACCTTTTGAAAACCTAACTTCCTAACCAAATCCTACTTACCAATTAAGGGACTTCTATCTCGTTTACAATCTTATTGATGATGTCTTCGGAAGTGATATTCTCTGCTTCGGCTTCATACGTTATACCGATCCTATGGCGCAATACATCATGTACTACAGCACGAACATCTTCAGGAATTACATATCCACGTCTTTTAATAAATGCATAACATTTTGATGCCATTGCCAAATTGATACTTCCACGTGGAGAAGCACCAAAACTAATTAATGGTTTAAGGTCTGCAAGGCGATAATTTTCCGGGGTTCGTGTTGCGAAGATGATATCGAGAATGTATTTCTCAATTTTCTCGTCCATATATACTTCCCGAACCGCAGCCTGTGCTCTTTTGATCTGCTCTAAAGTAACAACTGGGTTTATGGTTTCAAATCCTTCTTTTAAATTTTGACGGATAATAAGTTGTTCTTCGGCAATTTGCGGATATTTTATAACTGTTTTAAGCATAAAACGGTCTACTTGTGCCTCCGGTAACGGATAAGTTCCTTCTTGTTCTATAGGGTTTTGGGTGGCCATCACTAAAAATGGCTTATCTAAAGTAAACGTCGTCTCTCCAATGGTCACCTGCTTCTCCTGCATTGCTTCCAGTAGTGCAGATTGTACTTTAGCGGGAGCACGGTTGATCTCGTCTGCTAATACAAAGTTGGCAAAGATCGGGCCTTTTTTAATGCTGAAATCATTCAGCTTCATATTGTAAATAAGTGTCCCTACAACATCTGCCGGAAGCAGGTCCGGAGTAAATTGAATTCGGCTAAAACTTCCGTGAACTGCTTTGGATAGTGAATTAATAGCTAATGTCTTCGCTAAACCGGGTACTCCTTCCAGCAAGATATGGCCCTGCCCTAAAAGCCCAATAAGCAGTCGCTCCACCATGTGTTTTTGCCCAACAATTACTTTATTAATTTCTAATGAAAGAATGTCGACAAAAGCACTTTCTTTTTCAATTTTCTCATTTAATTCGCCTATATCCAAGGCTGTTTTTGTTTCTTCCATATCCTAGATTCTTTTCAAGTAAACGTATTCTTAGTAACGACGACGCAAATTGGAGATTTATACTGAAAACTCCTGTTAACAATTGGTTAAAAATTATACAAAAATAAGGGCGTCTAAGATGCTTTAATGTCGCTTGTTTTTCTATTTTTAAAGAGGAGGCAAATTTATTTTATTTCAGAAAAAAATCTATAAAAATGATTCAAAAAACCGCATTAATTACCGGGGCTACTTCGGGAATAGGAAGGTCCACTGCCCGGCTTTTTGCTAAAAATGGGATTAGGCTCATTCTTTGCGGAAGAAGGCAAGAAAGGTTAGATGACATTAGATTGGAATTACAAGGCCTTACGAAAGTTCATACCCTAACCTTTGATGTGCGTGATAAGGCGATGGTTTTCGAATTGATTAAAAACTTACCCGAAGAGTTTTCGAAAATCGATATTCTTGTCAATAACGCCGGTAATGCACATGGTCTTGATGCTATACAGGAAGGAAATACCGAAGACTGGGACGCTATGCTCGATATTAATGTAAAAGGGCTGCTCTATGTAAGCAAGGCCATCCTTCCAAATATGGTAGAAAGAAGGTCCGGACATATCATCAATATAGGTTCTACTGCAGGAAAAGAAGTATATCCCAAAGGAAATGTTTACTGTGCCAGTAAACATGCTGTCGATGCTATTAATCAGGGAATGCGCCTTGACCTTAACGGCAAAGGGATTAAAGTGAGTGCCATAAATCCGGGACTGGTCGAAACCGAATTCAGTGATGTACGGTTTAAAGGGGATGGTGAGCGTGCCGCCAAAGTATATAAAGGGTATACTCCGCTCAAACCTGAAGATATTGCAGATATTATTTGGTTTGCAGTTACCCGCCCTCCACATGTTACTATAGCAGATCTAACCGTTATGTCTTTGGATCAGGCAAGCAGTACAATTGTCAATAAACGTCAATAAATACTATATTTTGATCAACAAGCGCCTTCTTATTAAAAACCTGCTAGCTTATAACGATGAGAGCAGTTTCTATGATAAAAAAAGAAAGATCGATCTTGGAAACAAAGAAGGAAAAGCAAAATTCTTAAAACATATTTGTGCTCTAAGCAATAGTAACCCAAATAACAATTCCTATATCGTTATTGGAGTAGAAGATGAATCCAACGAAATTCGGGGAGTGGATTTTTTTGACGATAGCAAGATCCAAAATCTGGTGAATGCTTATCTCTCCAATCCTCCGTTGATCATGTACGAAAATGTGGCGTTCCCTCACTTACCGGATGATAAGGTAGTAGGTTTAGTGACCATTCGTCCCAATGGGAAAATTACATCACTACGAAAGAATATATGGAAATACTGGGGAGGTTCCATCTTTTTACGAGATGGCAGTATCTCCATGCCCAAAGATTTCGATATCGTGATCGAAGATGTGAATTCAGAAATTGTTCAGGCCATTGAAAACAAGGCGAAGAATAATATTGAACTTACATTGGACGGGGTCATTGATTTTATAAATAACCGGCACAGTGACCTGGAAGCCGATTATAAAGTTTTTAAAGAATTGTTCGTGGTATGTTGGGCCGGGCACACAAAAAATGTGAAAGGAGAAACCTATTACTCTCGTGTGGATATTGAACTTATTAACGAACAGGTGCGTTTGTTTTACTCTGCTCTCGATGAAGTAAGCATTTCTTATTCTGAAGACGAGTTTAAAATTATCGAATATGTCCATTTGGGATTAAACAATCAATTTAAATACTATCCTCTGGAAGAACTTACCATTACCTTTCGCGAAAACGGATCGCATCAGATCGATTCCAAACTAATTTTTAAACCTCCAAAATTCAACAAAAAAACATTACACCATATTTACAATGCTAATAATTCTTTGATTGAAAAGCTGAAGAAAAAAGTTCCCCTAACTCCAGCTGAAGAAAAAGACCTCATCAATTTACCGGCTACTTATCTTGTTTGTTACCTCAACGATTTTAGCGATGCAAAAGAAAAATTGTACGAAGCAAAAGATTTTTTGAAACAAACTAACGGAAATGTATACCAATCATTTAAGGAATCTGTTAGGATCCTTCGGAAAGTGAAGTACAATTAATTGCTTCTCCAAGAATTTTTATAACTTTAAACTTCAACACTTTTAAACCTGAAACCTATGGGCATTTTTGATCAAATAAAAGAAAAATTAAGTCACGAATTTATAGATATCATTGAGTGGCTGGACTATACGGATGACACTATTTGTCATCGTTTTGAGCGCTACCAAAATGAAATTAAAAACAATGCCAAACTCATCGTTCGCGAAGGACAAACAGCAGTCTTTATAAATGAAGGACAACTGGCAGATGTCTTTGGACCCGGAACCTATACATTAAATACACAAAACCTTCCTATACTCACTACTCTAAAAGGGTGGAAATATGGTTTTGACAGTCCTTTTAAAGCAGAGGTCTACTTTGTAAATACACATTTGTTCACCGACGAAAAATGGGGTACTAAAAACCCAATTACATTAAATGATGAGCGTTTTGGGCTGGTAGAGATCCGTGCCTTTGGAACCTATGCTTTTAAGATCAATGATGCGGGAAAATTTATTATAGATATTGTAGGAACCGATAATAATTTTACCAATTTTGAGATCAACGAGCACCTTAAAAGTTTAATTGCTACTCGTTTTACAGATACGGTCGGGGAAGCCAATTTACCTATTGAACTATACGCCGCCAATACTACAGAGCTTTCCGAAACATGCCGGGAAGTGATGCAGCCGGAATTTGGAAGTGTGGGTATTTCGCTTGAAAAATTCTTCATTGAAAACGTTTCCATGCCGGAAGACCTTAAGAAAGAGATCTTTGAATACAGCCGTATTGACAAATTGGACCTGGACAAATTAACCAAATTCAAAACTGCAAAAGCCATTGAAGCTGCTGCTGCCAACGAAGGAGGAACTGCCGGTGCCGGAATGGGAATGGGAATGGGTTTTGTACTTGCACAACAAATGGGTGGAATGATGCAACCACAAATGGGTGGACAACAACAGGTTCCTATGCAGCAAACAGGTGCAATGCCTCCCCCAATGCCTGTTGCAGTACAATACTTTTATGCTGCGAACGGACAACAGGCCGGGCCCGTAACTTTTGAGCAACTTAAGGCCTTATTTGCTAACCGAACAGTAAATAAAGATACCCTTGTCTGGAAACAGGGAATGCAAAATTGGGCAGCCTTGAACGAAGTGGAAGAATTAAAAGCCTTTTTAGGTGGCAGTACCCCGCCACCATTACCAGGACAATAACGAATTCCCATTTCAAAAAAAGGACGCCTCTTTTCTTTTAAAGAAACTATGCAAGAGACCATTCCACAAGAATCTGAACTTAAAAAACCCTGCATTAACTGTGGTGCAGAGTTATTATATGCTCCCGGAACTACCGAATTGAAATGTGAGTATTGCAGTTATACACAGGAAATCACTCCTTCAGAAAATGGTTTTGAAGAATTAGAGCTGAAACCCTATTTGGATGAGCTAGGTTCTCAATCACATAGTGAAGAGATCACCATGTTGCATTGTAAGAACTGTAGGGCTCACCAGCATATTGAAGAACATTACAAATCCTTACACTGTGTATATTGTAGTATGCCACTTATTGTGGAAGATATGTATAAAGAGGACTGGATCTTTCCGGGTGCTGTGTTGCCTTTTCAAATAGATCAAAAAAAGGCGCATGCTATTTTTAAAAAATGGGTTAGCGGATTATGGTTCGCTCCAAATAATCTAAAAAAAGCAGCTATAGATCCACAGAATACAAAAGGGTTGTATTTACCTTTTTGGACATTCGATGCCCAGTTATTTGCAACCTATACCGGCCAACGTGGAGATTACTACTATGTAAGTGTGCCTTATACCACAACCGTTAACGGCAAAACAGTTACCCGCACCCGGCAAGAACGTCGTACCCGCTGGTCCCCTGCATCAGGTACAATTAATGGTTTTGTGGACGATACCCTTATCAAAGCATCTAAACAGCGATCCGGAGTGATCCCATCTAAAATTGCACGGTGGGACCTAAAAAAACTTCAGCCTTTTGACAGCAGTTACCTTGCGGGATTTGTAACCGAAAAATATACGATCCCTCTTAAAGAAGGTCATTTAGAGTCTAATAAAGAAGCTCGAAAAATAGCAGACCGCTGGGCTCGAAGAGATATTGGAGGAGATACACAAAGGATCACTTCAATTACCATGAACCTAAGCAACGAAACCTTTAAACATATTTTACTTCCGGTTTATGTAAGTGCCTATCGTTTTAAAGGAAAGCGTTATAATTTTTTTGTAAATGGGCAGTCAGGGGCACTCTCAGGGCAACGGCCCTATTCGTTCTGGAAAATATTTTTCCTTGTGATCTTTATTATTGCAATACTTAGTATTATAGTCTTACTTTTACAATAATGAGCACATTTGTAATAGGAGATATTCACGGAGGCCTTCGCGCTTTAGAACAAGTATTAGGACGTTTGGAAATTAATTTGGATGATCGTTTTATTTTTGTTGGCGATTATGTAGATGGCTGGAGTGAATCTGCTGAAACAATTTCATTTTTAATTCATTTTTCCGAAAAAAACGACTGTATTTTCTTGCGTGGAAATCATGATGAACTGGTCTATAACTTCCTGAAATATGATGACAATAACCCCATGTGGTTGCAGCATGGAGGAGAATCCAGTAAACTAAGCTATTCAAAGCTATCCGAGTTAGAGAAGAAATCGCATATTCTATTTCTGGAAAACCTTCATAATTATTACATCGATGATAAAAATCGCTTGTTCTTACATGCAGGTTTTACCAATATGCACGGCCCTCAATATGAATACTATCCTAACCTGGTGTATTGGGACCGTACGCTTTGGGAAATGGTGTGTACCATGGATCATTCGGTATCTAAAGAAGATAAAAAATATCCCAAGCGCCTTAAACTGTTTAACGAAATTTATATAGGGCATACGCCCGTTACCCGAATTGGCCAAACAAAGCCTGTGAACTTTGCAAATGTCTGGAACGTAGATACCGGCGCTGCTTTTAAAGGCCCTCTTTCTGTTATGGACATTGATACAAAACAGATTTGGCAAAGCGATGCCGTATGGCAGTTATATCCTGATGAAAATGGGAGAAATTAATGGTTTACAAAACAGCACAAAAAAACCGCTTCAGTTGAAGCGGTTTTTTTAAATATGGTTAATACTACAGATCAAATTTAATTCCTTGTGCCAGGGGTAATTCTGTTGTATAATTGATCGTATTCGTTTGGCGGCGCATGTATATCTTCCAGGCGTCACTTCCACTCTCCCGGCCACCTCCGGTATCTTTCTCACCACCAAAAGCACCGCCAATTTCGGCACCGGAAGTACCAATATTTACATTAGCGATCCCACAGTCACTTCCTGCAACAGATAAAAATCGTTCTGCTTCACGCAAGTTATTGGTCATAATAGCAGATGATAATCCTTGTGCAACTCCGTTTTGGATGTCCAAAGCATTTTCTACACCACCGCTATATTTCAATAAGTACAATACAGGTGCAAAGGTTTCATGTTGTACTATTTCGAAGTCATTATTTGCTTCGGCTATTGCAGGCTTTACGTAACACCCGCTTTCATATCCTTCTCCTTCTAAAACACCGCCTTCAACAATAATGTTTCCGCCTTCTTCCACTACTTTTTCCAAAGCACTTTGGTACATTCTTACCGCGTCTTTATCAATAAGCGGTCCTACATGATTGTTTTCATCTAAAGGATTTCCTATTCGTAATTGCTCATACGCAGCAACCACAGCATCTTTTACCTTATCGTAAATGCTTTCATGGATAATAAGGCGGCGCGTTGACGTACATCGTTGCCCGGCTGTTCCTACAGCGCCAAATACGGCACCAATCACAGTCATTTTAATATCGGCATCGGGAGTTACAATGATAGCATTGTTCCCTCCTAATTCCAATAAGGATTTCCCAAGGCGTTCGCCGACAGTCCTACCAACAATTTTTCCCATTCGGGTGGATCCTGTAGCAGAAATCAAAGGAATACGCTTATCTGTAGTCATGTATTCTCCTACCTTATAATCTCCATTTACCAAACAAGAGATGCCTTCCGGTAAGTTGTTTTCAGCAAATACTCTTGCAGCAATTTTTTGACAGGCTACTCCACATAAGGGAGCTTTTTCAGAAGGTTTCCAAACACATACATCTCCACATATCCATGCTAACGCAGTGTTCCAGGACCAAACAGCAACAGGAAAATTAAAAGCGGAAATTATTCCAACGATCCCCAATGGATGGTATTGCTCGTACATACGGTGCCCGGGGCGTTCAGAATGCATGGTAAGTCCGTGCAATTGCCTTGAAAGCCCTACGGCAAAATCACATATATCTATCATTTCCTGGACTTCGCCCAGTCCTTCCTGATAGCTTTTCCCCATTTCATAGGAAACTAATTTTCCAAGGGGTTCTTTTAGCCTTCTAAGTTCTTCTCCAAATTGACGTACTACTTCCCCGCGCTGTGGAGCAGGTATTACGCGCCAGCTTTTAAAGGCCTCGGCTGCCTTATCCATTACTTTTTCGTAATCTTCTTTGGTAGTAGTGGTTACTTTTCCAATTAATTTTCCGTCTACGGGAGAATATGAAGCTATTTCTTCTCCATTGGAAAACCAGTCGTTTCCTGTGGATGTACCTTTATTGGTCTCTTTGACCCCAAGTTGTTCCAGTGCTTCTTCTATCCCAAAAGATGTTGCTACAGTTGACATAAATATAATGAGTTTTTATTCGCAATTTATTGAGGTGCGAAGGTACACAATAGTAAGAAGATTTTGAAATGAATATGAAGGTCTTTCTCAATAAAAATCAATCTGCTGTAAATCGGGGGTCTGTCTCCATAACTGTCCCACAATTACTACAGGTACGAAGTTCTTCACTTCCGTAAAATTTTTCAAAATGTTTAAAGAAATCTGTCTCTACATCTTCCAATGTAAAATAGACCTCATGTAATTTTGTATTGCAGTTGTCACAAAACCATAAAAGGCCGTCTTTACCTTCCAGGTCATTTCGCTTACGTTCTACCACTAATCCAATGGAATTCTCTCCCCTGGCTGGTGAATGAGGGACCTTGGCAGGGTGTAGATACATATCTCCGGGGCCTAATTTCATGGTGCGTTTTTGCCCTTCATCTTGTACATGGACTTCTATTTCGCCTTCCAGCTGGTAGAAAAGTTCTTCTGTTTCGTTATAATGATAATCTTTACGGGCATTAGGCCCTCCAACGATCATCACGATATAATCGCCCGCTTCTTTATAGAGGTTCTTGTTTCCTACCGGGGGTTTAAGCAGTTCCCGGTTTTCATCGACCCATTTATTTAAATTGAAAGGTTCTTGAATAGCCATTACCGTATTTTTATTGTTTGCATAAAAATACGGTAAATGCTTTAAAAGAAAAAGAGATGAGTAATTTTACTTTCTATAGAAAAGTTGTGTAAAATAATATTTTCCTTTGGAGGATTTCATAATTCCAAAACCGGAATGTGTATAATTACCTTCAATGATCTCTCTGTGGCCTTCACTATTCAACCATGCAGTGACAACTGCTTCGGCAGTAGTATAACCAAATGCGACATTTTCGCCAACGACTTTTGCTCCTCTATCTTTTAAGGCTTTAGAGCGAACACTAAAATTATCGTGGTTGATCCTTTCTATGTCGATCATATATTGGGTGTGGTCAACCGCATAGGCAGAAGCATATTGTTGGTCCTTAATAATTTCTGAAAGGCCTATTGATGTTCGATGCTCGTTAATACGAACAAGTATCTCATCCGCCATCCTCCAATCGGTTTCCTGGGCAAGATTAAGATCTATTGAATAATTAACTTCTTCCGAAGCAACACCTTCGTCTTTTTGACAAGATGTAACAAGGCACATAAATACCATAGCCAGCAGGCCAGTTTTTAGTAGGTTCATAATACGGGGGCATCAAATTTGGGGCATGATGCTGAGTCAAATATAAAAAATATTCTTACAAAAATTGCTTTTCATCGAATATTTATTGCTTTTTATCGATAATATGATAAATATTTGCCTTAATTTCCTACAACAAAAATATTGATGACCTATAGAAAAACAGGGGATTTTGGACTATATTAGTGTACTAAAAAAGAATTATGACCAAAATCAAAATTTTAATGCTTTTAATCGGATTTTTTGTGCTTTTTAGCTGTAAAAACGATTCTAAATTACCAGAAAATACCTACAAAGAAGAAAATATTGTTAAAAATAACGGTGAAAATTTTGGTATTGTCATTCATGGTGGAGCCGGAACTATCTTAAAAGAAAATATGAGTGATTCTTTAGAAATTGCTTACAAAGCAAAATTAGAAGAAGCCATAAGGGAAGGACATGAAATATTAAAAAACGGAGGCACCGCTTTGGAAGCTGTTACAAAAACCATTACTATAATGGAAGACTCTCCGCTTTTTAATGCCGGAAAAGGCGCTGTATTTACTCATGAAAAGACTAATGAACTGGATGCTTCAATTATGGATGGTGCCACGTTAAATGCAGGTGCCGTAGCAGGAGTGACTCGTGTTAAAAACCCTATCGACCTTGCCTTAGCGGTAATGAATGACTCCCCTCATGTGATGTTAAGTGGAAAAGGAGCCGAAACCTTTGCCGAAGAAAAAGGGTTTCAATTGGTAGACCCTTCTTATTTCTTTACCCAAAAGCGTTTTAATTCATTGCAACGAATTAAGGATAAAGAAAAAACAGAACTGGACCATGATGGCAAAACAGCATTTGCAGACCCAATCATCAAAGCTTCAAAATTTGGAACTGTAGGTTGCGCCGCTCTTGACAAGAACGGAAACCTTGCTGCCGGAACCTCCACCGGAGGAATGACCAATAAACGCTGGAACCGTATTGGTGATTCTCCTGTTATTGGTGCGGGGACCTACGCAAATAATGCAACTTGTGCAGTTTCTTCTACGGGTTGGGGCGAATATTTTATTCGTGCCATGGTAGCTCACGATATTTCTGCATTAATGGAATATAAAGGAATTTCTTTGCAGGAAGCTGCCAGTGAGGTAATTCAGAAAAAAGTGCCTGCATTAGGAGGTGACGGAGGAGTTGTTTCCATAGATAAGGACGGAAACGTTGCTATGGAGTTCAATACTGCAGGGATGTATCGTGCACATATGGATGCCGAAGGGAAATTATTCATTGGAATCTATAAATAAAAAATACTATTGAAAACACCTTATTACGCCGTTATTTTTACCAATATGCAAACCGAAGACACCAACGGATATGCAGAAATGGCTGAAAAAATGGAAGAGCTTGCAAAACAGCAGCCCGGATACCTGGGATTTGAACATGCCAGAAGTGATCTGGCAATTACCATTAGTTATTGGGAAAGCCTTGAAGCTATTAAAAATTGGAAAGCAAACCTGGATCACCTGGAAGCCCAAAAACTAGGAAAAGAACGATGGTATCAATGGTATAAAACACGTATCTGTAAAGTAGAGCGGGAATATGAATTTTCGAGAGAATAGTTTTTAGTTAGATACTCCCATCTTTGAACTTCTGTTAAACTCTTCCCAAATGTTAAAATTGAACATACGAAGGAAAACGAATTCCCGTTCAAAGAAAACCACTTCCCCCTAAAAGACTAAAAGTTATCGTTTTATTACCTCTGTACTGAGGTTTTAATCATGGCTTTGCCATTGCTTTACAATAACTTTTACTGTACTTTTAATAACGTTTTAAAACCATCATTCATGAAAAATCTGCACTGCTTATTCACTTTTGCCATCGTATTATTCCTTTCCTCTTGTGGCAGCAAAAATGACCCTTCAGAAACTGATAATCTTTTTAAGTTCAAAGAATATATAAGTTATAATACATATGGAAATCAATCTATCGCAAGTCCTATCCGTATTGAGCTTTCGCAGCATTTAGATGAATTTGACATCGATCAGGAGCTTCCTTCGGAATACTTAAAAATAACGCCAAGAACAGAAGGGAAGCTTGTAATAGAGAACGGAAGTACGCTGCTGTTTCAGCCTACAGAATATCTAAAGCCTGATACCGAGTATACTGTTACAGTGAGATTGAATGAGCTCTATGAGGATATTGAAAAAGAATTCAAGAATTATACGTTCAGCTTTAAGACCATTACACCAAATTTTAAAATAGACCTGGACAATTTACAATCCTACAGCAAAAAATGGCAATATGTAAATGGGACACTGGAAGCTTCAGATCTAATTTCATTGGAAAAAGCAAAGCAACTGGTTTCAGTAAACCAAAATAAGGAAGCCCTAAAAATTAAATGGGCTTCTGAAGATGGTTATGCACGCTTTTTTAATTTCACAATTGACAGTATTCAAAGAAAAACAGACGATTCGGAAATCGAAATACGTTGGGATGGAAAAGCTATTGACAGTGACACTAAGGGAACCAATAACTTTGCCATTCCCGGGCAGAACAATTTTACAGTTGTAGATGTAAAAAGTTCCCTTTCACCTCAAGCTTCTCTTTCGGTAAATTTTTCTGACCCCATAGAAGAAAATCAAAATTTTGCCGGCCTGGTAGCTATCGAAAACACTACCAACCTCCGCTTCGAAGTAGATGGGAATGTCTTACACGTTTATCCTCCCAACCGTGTGATAGGAAATGTTCGTGTCACCATTTTTAACGGAATTAAAAACACAGAAAATTTTAAGTTGAAAAAGGAGTTTTCGGAACTTGTTTCTTTTGAACAACTAAAACCTGCGGTAAGACTTATCTCCAACGGAACTATTTTACCCAATGCAGCTTCCACTCCTCTATACTTTGAAGCTGTGAATCTTTCTGTCGTAGATGTACGGGTCGTAAAGATCTTTGAGGATAATATGCTGCAGTTCTTACAATCATCAAACCTCAACAACCCAAATTATTACGATATACGGAAAGTGGGACGAAGAGTTGCCAAGAAAACCATCAACCTTCAGGGAAATAGTATAGGAGACAACGGATTGTGGAAAGCATATGCTATTAATCTTTCAGAATTTTTCAATGCAGATCCCGGAGCTTTATATCGTATTGAGCTTAGTTTCAAAAAAGAATACAGCAGCTACGATTGTGCTGCTGCAAGTACCGAAGGCTCACAAGACGATGAAGAATATTATGGAGACGAATACTATTATGAGGAAGATTACGGAGATATCTCAACAGGAGATGAAGATGAAAGAGAAGAGCGCTACTGGGATAATGAATTGTATCGCTGGAGGAATTATACATACAATTGGCAACAACGGGATAACCCATGTCATCAAGCTTACTATAATGAAGATCGTGTTATCAGCACAAATATTTTAGGAAGTGATCTGGGCCTAATTGTAAAAAAAGGAAACAATCGCACCTATCATTTTGCTGCAAATAATCTACTCACCACTGAACCGGAGAACAATGTAAAAATCAAGCTTTTCAATTACCAGCAGCAACTTATTGGAACGGTGACAACAGAAAGTAATGGACTTACTATTTATGATAGTGATAAAACCGCTGCTTTTGCCATAGCACAAAAAGGAAACAATTACGCCTATGCAAAACTGGAAGATGGGAATGCATTATCGCTTAGTAATTTTGACGTTTCGGGACAACAATTACAAAAAGGGCTAAAAGGATTTTTATATACGGAAAGAGGTGTACATCGCCCCGGAGATCATATTCATTTAACTTTTGTACTTAATGATCTTGCAAATCCGTTACCAAAAAACCACCCCGTGAAACTGGAAGTAACAGATGCCAGGGGGAAACTGGTCCAGCGAAATGTTGTAAATAACGGAGTGAACGGGTTCTACTATTTCCCTATCAAAACAGAAGCTTCCGCTCCTACCGGAAATTGGAATGCAACAGTAACTGTGGGTGGTGTGCAATTCAATAAAAGTTTAAAAGTTGCAACCATTAAGCCTAATCGACTTAAAATAAAACTTGATTTTGAAGATGAGATTCTTGATGCGAGTAAGCCGGTTAAGGGAACAATTACCGGACTCTGGCTTCACGGAGCTCCTGCCCGTAATTTAAACGTTGAGATGAATGCCACACTTAGAGCGACAAACACAGCTTTCAAAGCATTCAAAAACTACAATTTCAATGACCCGATTAGAACTTTCGATGAAGTTGAAATCCCTGTGGCAGACACAAAATTATCTGCAGAAGGGATTGCTTCTTTTTCTGAAAATTTTGAGATAGGAAACAAAGCTCCGGGAATGCTAAAAGCCACTTTTTTAACTAAAATATTTGAAGGTGGTGGCGATTTTTCAATTGATGTTTTTTCAAAAAATTTAGCTCCTTTCAGTCATTTTGTAGGCTTACGGTCTCCAGAAGCACATCGCTACGGCTCTTATTTTACAGATGAAAATACCGTTTTTAATATTGCTTCCGTAGATGCACAGGGAAATGCAAGTGGCAATAGAGAAATAGAAGTGAAAGTGTTTAGGATAGAGTGGCGATGGTGGTGGAACAGAAGCAGAGACAACCTTTCTCGTTACGAAAGCTCCAGTATACACCGCCCGGTAAAAGAATTTAAAGTTACTACCAATGGCAGTGGAAAAGCAAACTTTACACTCAATATTCCCGAAGATGAAGGCGGCCGTTACCTTATTCGGGTGATCGACACCCAATCCGGTCATGCCACCGGACGCATTACCTATTTTTATAGAAATTGGTGGAAAGCACCTGTGGATGGTAATTCCGAAAGCTCAAAAATGTTAGTCTTTTCAGCAGATAAAGAGAAATATACTGTAGGAGAAGAAGTGACAATTACTTTTCCTTCCGGTAGTGAAGGACGTGCATTGTTGAGTGTTGAAAATGGTACCGAAGTATTGTCTACACACTGGATTGAAACCCATAAAGGAGAAACAAAAGCAACAGTAAAGATCACCAAAGAAATGGCACCTAATGTGTATGTGAACATTTCATTGCTGCAGCCTCACGAGCAAACCAAAAATGATCTTCCCATTCGATTGTACGGGGTGATCCCTCTTTTAATAGAAGACCCCGCAACAGTATTACACCCCAAATTGGAAATGCCCGAAGTTTTAAAGCCGGAAGAAAAGTTTATCGTAAAGGTTTCTGAAGAGGACAACAAACCAATGACCTATACTATTGCAATGGTGGACGAAGGTTTGCTTGATCTTACGCGTTTTGTTACGCCAAAAATTCACGAAGCTTTTTATACCCGTGAAGCTTTAGGAGTTAAGACATTTGATATTTATGATTATGTTATTGGCGCTTACTCCGGAAGTGTAAATAATATCTATGCCATTGGTGGTGGGGATGAAGCTGCCGGAGCCAAAAACCGAAAAGCGGATCGTTTTAAGCCTGTAGTAAAATATTTGGGGCCCTTTGAATTAAAAAAAGGTGAAAAAGTTTCGCATGAGGTCACCATGCCTAATTATATAGGTTCTGTGCGCACTATGGTGATTGCCGGGGAAAACCCCAAAAGTGCTTATGGAAAAACTGAAAAAACATCTCCGGTTCGGAAACCCCTAATGGTATTGGCATCTCTGCCACGTAAATTGTCTCCGGGAGAAAAAGTTACACTTCC
>JANQOS010000108.1 GCA_028285705.1 Altibacter sp. | reverse complement strand
GCAAAGCAATAACGCTTCCGTTTACCGAAAGCGCTACCGAACAATTTGTTGTTGCCGTTTCAAGACATAGTATCGTTGCCATTACTCTTCTTCGCTGTTGCTTTCCTCTTTCTTTGAAGAACTTACCTCGATCTTATCTCCACTCTTCAATGTTTTTGTCACGGTATTATAAGGGCCAGTAATTACAACATCCTCTTCAGACAATCCGGAGGTTATTTCAATATTGGAATCATCCTGGATTCCAGTAGTAATAACTCTTAGTTTTGCTTCGTCTCCATTCTTTATAAAAACACATTCAAACTTTTCAGCCGAAGTACTTGCAGTTTCTTTTACTGAAGCCTTTTTAGCTCCGGTAGTATCTGTTTTAATAACTATAGAGCTTATAGGTACGCCTATAACTTCCTCCTTTTTATTTGTGATCACATCTACGGTCGCCGTCATTCCCGGACGGAAGGGTGAGTAATAATCCGGTTTACCTTCTGTTAGATCCTTATATGATTCGGGTAAGATTCTAACCTTTACCTTGAAGTTGGTTACCTGGTCCGCAGATAAAACACTTTCGGCAGAGTTAGCTATTTCTGTAACCATTCCTTTAAATTCACGTTTTAAGTAAGCATCAACTTCAACTACTGTTGAATCTCCTAAAGCAACTTTTACAATATCGTTCTCGTTTACATCTACTTCAACTTCCATATTGTTTAGGTCCGCCACTCGTACAATTTCAGTTCCTGCCATTTGAGCGGTCCCTACCACACGCTCTCCCAACTCTACAGATAATTTTGAAATTGTACCATCCATAGGCGCATAGATCGTAGTCCTTGAAAGATTATCCCGAGATTGTTTTACATTTGCCGCTGCGCTTTGCACATTGTAATAGGCGGATTCTCTATTGGCTTTTGCAACTTCATAATCTGCAGTGGTACGGTCCCAATCCGATTTTGAGATCACTCCTTTTTCAAACAAAGCTTTATTACGATTGTAATTTAGTTCGGCATTTCGAAGACTGGCTTCTGCTTGTGCCAATTGTGCTCTTATATTTTGTAAACCTGCCTGGGATTGACTTAAAGCCGATTGTATTAAATCCGGATTGATACGCACCAGTAAATCTCCCTGTTTCACTTGCTGTCCTTCCTTAATAGGAAGCTCAATGATTTCGCCGGACACTTCCGAAGATAGCTTCACTTCAACTTCAGGTTGTATTTTCCCTGTGGCTGCAACTGTTTCTACAATATCTATAGGCTCTATTTTGGTAATTTCCACTTCTTTGTAATTACCGCTTTTGCCAAACCATCCGGCTTTTTTGCCAACTAGCATTAAAATAATAAGTACTACTATTATGGAAACAATAATGATAAGTGTTTTTTTCTTCATAACTAAAATTTTAGCTCAGTTGCAGGTATTCCAAAATAAAGTTCCAATACCTTTAATTTAAAAATATAATCGTATTTAGCTCGATTCACTTCAATTTGCGCATTGTCATAACGAAGTTTTGATTGACTGAAGTCAAAAGCATTTGTCAAACCTACATCATAACGGTCTTTTGCATATTGATATGCCAGCTCTTGTGATTCTAAAGCTTTTTCAGCAGCTTCATAAGATTTTAAAGCTCCTTTGGCATCAACATATGCTTGGTAAACATTGGATTCCAGGTCCAGTTTTGCCTGTGCTAACTGGTACTCGGTCCTCTTTACATTAATAGCACTTCGCTTTACACTGTTTCGGGTAGCAAATCCGTTAAAAATAGGAACACTAAGCTGTAACCCATAAGAAATTCCATCATTTAAGTACAGTTGGTCAAAAAATGGTAAAGGAGGTAGTTCCTGTAACACAAAATTTGGAGAGGTGTTGATCACAGTTTGTCCGGTTTCTTCAACTTCTCCAATTTCTGTAATTATAAGAGGGTTATCAGGGTCTAAAACCTGTTCAAATCTATTGGATCCGGACTCCCGTGTATTGTAATTAAAAAATGCACTTAGTGATGGCAAATAGTTTGATCTGGCAATCTGAAGGTCTTTTTCTGCTATAGCAACATTTTGTTGTGCAATTTTAACTTCAGAACGGCTTTCCTTAGCTGCTTCAATGATCTCAGAAACATTCTTTAAAAGAAACTCATCTCCAATAATTGAATATTCTTCTTCTGCAATATCAAAATTTTCATAGTCCTGTATGGCTAATAACTGGGCTAAACTTATCAACGAGATCTGCACGTTGTTTTCGGCAATTGCAATTTGTTGCCTTTCACTGGCAACTGAAGCTGTAATTTCCAACAGATCTCCCCGTGGAAGGACACCTGCATCTACCAACTCATTGGTACGGTCAATTTGCTCCAATGTAACAATATTTTGAGCCTTGAGCACTTCAAGGTTCGCTTTATTAAATAGAATTTGCAAAAACCCATTTGCTACAAAAAGCGCAATATCATCTTCCATTTTATCAAGATTATACTGAGATGCCAATAACGATAATTTTGCACGTTGAGATTCTCTTAAATTTCGTAAGCCGTTAAAAATGTTTATTCCGGCTGTAATACTATAGGATGAGTTTCTGGAAGTTTGTGTCTGTAATACTCCGGTAGTAACATTTTGCGTTAAACCTGTATTCCAGGAATTGGATGCTGAAGCATTAAGGGATGGTAAATAGTTTCCTAACGCATCACTTTTGGCAATTTCGGCAGATTCCAAGTCTAATTGTGATTGCTTTATCGAAATATTATTTTCCAAAGCATATACAACGCATTCCTGAAGAGTCCACTTTTTATTTTGGGCGGTCATTGAAAGTCCTATAAATAGGAAAAAAAGTAAGGCTACTAAATTCTTCATATGATTACTAATTGCTAATTTGTCTTTTGAATACCCAAAGTGTTACAAAGTTGTTAAAAATAATCTTTTTGTACTATAAAGAGGTCCTATTCTTCGGCTTTTGCTTTTTGCCTGCTTCTGTAAATTACGTAGCCTATTCCTCCAATAAGCAAATAAGGAAAGATCATTAAATACATGATCCCATTGTTAATTCCCTTTGCTGCCTGACCACCTTCTTCACTTTCCAATACAGCACGGCACATGGCACATTGTGCTTCTGCAGGAAGTACTGCAAGTACTAAGATAAGTGTCAAAAAAAATAATTTAACCTTCATAATAATTAATAATACGGAGAGATCATTAAATAAACTATCACACCTGTAACTGCTACATATAACCATAAAGGAAATGTTATTCGTGCAATCTTTTTATGACTGTGAAAGTTTCCGGAAATAGCTCTCACATAAGTGATCAATACAAACGGAATAACAATTACCGACAATAAAATATGGCTTATGAGAACAAAATAATAGATGTACTTAATTGTGCCTACTCCTCCGAAAGGAGTTGAATCTGAGGTCATATGGTATAGTACATACATCAACAAAAACAGTACGGAAAGAATCATACTTGTTTTCATTAATCGTTCATGGGCAATACGATTTCCTTTTTTGATTTGAAAAACTGCCAGCACTAATAAAATTGCAGTAATACCATTGATCGTTGCATAAATAGGGGGTAAAAAACCAAGTCTCTCAACTCCCGGAATACGAACAGTAAATAAAACAGCTACTGCCACAGGAATAACAATTGACAATATCCATATCCAAATAGTATACTTCTTTGATGTTCCCGAAACGTCTTGTTTCATTTTATAGTAATTTTTTAATATCCTCAATTAGCATTTGTATTCCTTCATTTTCCAATCCGTCATAGTAAATTATTGGGTTTCCGTTATCATCTATACGGGAACGGATGTATCCTTCCTGGTCGATAAGCGCAAAAAATCCTGAATGCTCAAATCCTCCTTCAACTTCAGGAGCTTCTCCTACGTATAGATTGAAACCGGTATTGGCAAGATGGTGAATCTTTTCTTTGGCACCGGTAAGTAAATGCCAATGTGGATTTGTGATCCCATAACTGGTAGCATATTCTTTTAGCACCTTAGGTGTATCGTAATCCGGGTCAATACTAAAAGATGCAACACCTACATTTGGGTTTCCATAAAATTCATTTTGAATTTTGACCATGTTCCGGTTCATAATCGGGCAAATGGAAGGACAGGTAGTAAAAAAGAACTCCGCAATATAAACCTTCCCTTTATAATCTTCATTGGTTACAACCTTTTCGTTCTGGTCAATAAAATTGAAGTTGGGAACTTTACCAATTGTCTCTAAATCGGGTTCGGAGAATTGGTTTGCAATCTTATCTACTGCCCAAATACCAAATACAAGTATTATTAAGGATATACCAACGTATGAATATTTGTTTTTCTTCATTAAAATTAGATTTCTCTATCTGTATTGTATTTTTTTAATGCCAAACGGTACTCTGCAAGGATTACCTTGATATCATCACTCATTTTATTATTTATTTCGGCAACATTACGAGCATCAAAACCATATAATATACCTATATCTTCGTCATCATCCCTACCGCGAAGGTTCCTGTCTTTATCAATAATAAAAACAAATGGCGTACTGTAATCGGTTCCTAAAACCAAATTACTTTGCAACGAATTGAAAACAGCCTCGATATTCTCTGAAGTACCAAAAGCAAATTTCCAATTTTTTGTGTCTGTCATTTCGCTAAGCTTCTCCTTTAAAGCTTTTGCTTCATCCTGGGTACCATGCTGAAGTAATATTACAAATTGAAAATCTTCAAATTCATGGTTCTTTTTATAAATCTTTTGTACAAGATTAAAGGAGTTCCCTTGTTTTGATATTACTTCGTTCCCAAAGAATCCCAATACGGTGATTTTATCTTTTAGTTGTATTGGATTTCCTTCTAAGGTTGTAAAGTTTGTAAGTTCGGTTACAGAATAGGTAAGTACCGGAAGCTTTGCAAAATTATTTACCCCGGAGGCAAAGAAAATATAGGCGGTAATGGGAAGTAAGAACAAAACACCAAGAACTAGATATTTTTTCATTTTCTAAGCTATTTTTGTTTTGCAAAAATACACCCTAAAACGGCGTTGAGCAACCTTTGACAGTTAATTTTTGACACTTTAGGGCACAAAAAAACCCTGATTTACAGGGTTTTTTCAAAATCTTTTAATTGCTTAAAAGTCGAATTTTATATAGTTGCTCTTGTATACATCAAAAATATAGTCCCCTTCTATCAATACTATTAATACCAAATAGCAAATTAAGAAGATTGAGGTCCAAACAACCGAGCGGCGCAGAGATTTCTTCTCATCACGCATGTGCATGAAGTCCCACGTAATATAATATGCTTTCACCAAAGTAAGAATGATAAAAACCCAGTTGAGCATCTTCATTGCCAAAAAGCGGTTCTCTGTTAAGAACTCAGGCTTTAAAATTCCCAATGCTACTTCAATGATGGTAACAATGGAAAGGAAGATGAAAACTCCCCAGATTTTTGCTTCATTGGACTTAAACTTTATAAGTCCTCTAAATATTTCTAATTTATGATTGTCTGCCATTTCTTAAATTTTAAAACTGCTTAAACAAGATAAAAGAATGTAAATACAAATACCCAAACCAAATCTACAAAGTGCCAATATAGACCTACTTTTTCAACCATTTCGTAATGTCCTCTTCTTTCATAGGTTCCAATGATCACATTAAAAAATATGATAATGTTAAATATCACACCTGAGAATACGTGAAATCCGTGAAATCCGGTAATAAAGAAAAAGAAGTCTGCAAATAAAGGTGTACCATACTCATTATGTTTTAAATTGGCACCTTCTACAACCAATTTCCCGTCATTAACCACTTTCGCTATAGATTCTCCTCTTGATAACACGGTTGGCTGTCCATTTTCATCAAGATATTGTGTTCTTACCAGTAAATCATCATTTGCTAAAAATCCGGCCTTAACTTCTTCAAAAGTGAAAGAGGTTTGAGTTTCATCTTCCATATACCAAACTCCATTACCTTCTGCATGAGCTTCTCTGGCGGATGGTAGTTCTATTGCAAAATCTGCAATTGCCACTCGTTCTCCTTCCGTATTGAGAAACTGAATGATCTTACCTCCTTTTGTTTCAACCGCTCCATAATCACCCTTAATAAAAGTAGCCCATTCCCATGCTTGTGAACCCACAAAAATAGCTCCTCCAATAATGGTGAAGAACAAATAAATTATCACTTTGTTCTTTTGCATTTTATGGCCGGCATCTACTGCAAGTACCATCGTTACAGATGAAAAGATAAGAATGAAGGTCATAAATGCCACATAATACATGGGGGCATCTACTCCATGCAAGAACGGGAAGTGTGTAAACACTTCATCTGCAATTGGCCAGGAATCAATAAACTTAAATCTTGAAAAGCCATAAGAGGCAAGAAATCCCGAAAAGGTTAAGGCATCTGAAACAATGAAAAACCACATCATCATTTTTCCGTAGCTGGCATTTAACGGTCGGTTTCCACCTCCCCAGGTTTTTCCATCGGTATCTGTTTTAACAACAGTAGCTTCCATAAAAAGAATTTGGTTTTAAATAAAGCACAAAAATAGGTATTATTTTTATCTAACGAAATAGAAAAATAAAAACAGATAAATCCACAGAAAATCAATGAAGTGCCAAAAAGTCGCAGCCAGTTCAATTCCAAGGGTTTTGCCATTTACATACTTTAGTTTATAATGATTATAAATTACTACTAAAATTGAAATAAGTCCAACAGCTATATGCGCCAGGTGCATAATAACTACCAAATAAATGAATGAAGTGGTGATCGTACTTTCACTTCCTGTAAAATAATATCCGTTTTCAATAATTTGAGAGAATCCCAAAAACTGAAGCAACACAAAAACAACTCCAAGTATAAATGTTGCAACAAGTAACAACATTCCATTTCTATTTTGCTCCTTCTGCACCATTTTTTTTGCAAAATGTATGGTAATACTGCTAATCAAAATAGCTGCCAGGCTAATATAAAATGCCTGTGGAATTTCAAAATCTGTTAACCAATCCGGGCGTTCCTTGCTCACCACGTACGCACTTGTTAATCCTGCAAAACTCATAGAAAGGCTTACAATGCCAAACCAAAGCATCATCTTTTTAGCACGCCGTATCTTTGTTTCCTGGGTTTTTTCCGTATACTCCATTATCTTAAAAATTTATCCAACACATATATTACCTGCAATAGTGTTATGTAACTCACACTTATCAGCATGAGTTGTTTTGCAACTTTCTCGGTTTTTAATTTATAAAGGCGCATCGCATAATAAATAAACCCTAAGCCCAATAGACCAATTATTATTGCCGAAACCGGTGTAATGTATAACTTTCCTGTTACACCTACAGCAGGTATCAATGAGGCCAAAACCGTCCAAATTGTATATAAGACCACTTGAATGGCAGTCCCTTTATCCCTTTTCCCATTAGGCAACATATAAAACCCTCCCTTTTTGTAGTCTTCAAACAAGAACCATCCAATTGCCCAGAAATGTGGAAATTGCCAAAAAAACTGGATCATAAAGAGGGTTCCCGGCTCAATACCAAAGTCATTCGTGGCAGCTACCCATCCCAGCATAAAGGGAA
>JANQOS010000098.1 GCA_028285705.1 Altibacter sp. | reverse complement strand
TCTTTCTACTGGTAGCCTGTTTGGATTTGGCTACGTTTGCAGAGAATCTTCTAATGAACTCTTCCAATTCTTTTTTCTTGTCTTCTGCTTTCTTATTTTGCTGTGCACGTTGGCGGGCAGCTAGCTGACTACTCTCATACCAGAATGTATAGTTTCCGCTATAATGGTTTATCTTACCAAAATCAATATCACTAATGTGTGTACAAACTGCATCCAAAAAGTGACGGTCGTGCGAAACAACTATAACACAATTATCATAGTTTGCCAAAAAGTTCTCCAACCAGTTAATGGTCTCATAATCGAGGTCGTTAGTGGGCTCATCCATAATTAACACATCCGGATTTCCAAACAGGGCCTGCGCCAATAATACACGAACTTTTTGTTTTCCGTCTAAATCACTCATCACACTATAGTGCAGGCTTTCATTGATCCCCAGATTGGAAAGTAACGCAGCGGCATCGCTATCGGCGTTCCAGCCATTCATTTCTTCAAAAGTAACCTGCAGCTCTCCAATTTTTTCGGCATTAGCATCGGTATAATCTTCGTAAAGTTTATCTATTTCAGACTTGATAGCAAACAATTCCTTGTTACCTCGCAGTACTGTTTCCAAGACCGTATACGCATCATATGCATTGTGGTCCTGCTCCAAAACAGACATGCGTTTACCTGCCTCCAGATGTACCTGTCCGGAAGTTGGTTCTTGTTTTCCCGAGAGTATTTTTAAGAAAGTTGATTTTCCGGCACCATTAGCGCCTATAATTCCGTAGCAATTGCCTTGTACAAACTTAGTATTTACCTCATCAAACAATACACGTTTACCAAATTGAACCGAAAGATTAGAAACTGATAGCATGCTTTTAATTTTACATTTTTAAATTCGCCGCAAAAGTAGCTAATAAACTGATATCGAAGAAACATTAACGTTTTAAAATTCCTTTTAACTCATAATTAACAAAATGACCTGAAACAGTGGGTTATTTTTGTTAAACTTCAAATATTAATGTTTTTTGGTTAGAAAACTTCTTTTTCTGATTTGTTTACTGGCAATCGTATCGTGTAACAGCAACGATTCTCAAAACCCCGATACTGTCTGGATCGGAGGTGAGATCATCAATCCGAAAACAGATTTTGTAGTTATTTCCAAGGATCATTGTATTATGGATACTGTGAAATTAGATCGTAATAATTTCTTCTTGTACGAATCTAAAGATATGCCCACAGGACTTTATTCATTTCAACATTACGAATATCAGATCTTCTTTGTTGAACCCGGTGACAGTTTGATGTTACGTGTGAACACTGTTGATTTCGACGAGTCCTTATCGTATACCGGGAAAGGTGCAGAAAACAACAATTTTTTAATGGAATTGTTCTTACTCAATGAAATTGAAGAAAAAACTTTTATGCCCCGTATCTATTACGCTCCTCCGGAAGTATTTGAAGAGAAATTAGACTCTTTGGCAGAGATACGAAGAAAAATCTATGATGAATTTGTATCTAATAACAAGCCTTCAAAAGAATTTAAAAAAATTGTTCAGGCATCCATAGATTACAATTTTTACCTCAAAAAAGAACTCTACGTCTCTGCAAACGAACTTAGAAGAGGATCCGGTGAATCGTATGATATCCCTGAAGAATTTTATGCATTTCGGGAAAAAGTAGATTACGGCAATGAACAGCTTCGTTCCTATTATCCATATTATCGTTTCTTAAGATATCATTTCGATAACCTTGCTTATCAGCAATATAAAGGTACGGAAGAATTTGGGCGAAGTTCATACCATCATAATTATCACAAAATTAAAGCAATAGACAGCCTTGTAACCTGTGATTCTCTTAAAAACAGCTTGCTTAGAACTGCTACAGTCCGTTACCTGTTATATAGTAGGGATATGGAAAACGACAGGCAGATCATATCTTTATTTGAAAAAGGAAACACCAATAAAGCGCACCATAAGGAAATTTCAAAGCTATCTGCCGCAACGGCAAAACTTAAACCCGGAAACCTGATTCCCAACGTATTTCTGCTGTCTACAGATAATACCGTAAAAGACCTGAGGTCTGTTATAAACCGCCCTACTGTACTTTATTTTTGGTCCTCACAATCTATAAAACACTATAAAGACATTCACTCTAAAGCTTCAGAATTAAAAGCAAAATATCCTGAGTATGATTTTATAGGTATTAACACGGATACACACTTTAAGAAGTGGTTGCATACGGTTAAGAATTCAGGATATAGCCATCAACATGAATTTCAGTTTGAAGATATTGAAAAGGCCGAAAAGGTCCTTGTCATTAACTCAATGAACAAGTCGATCATTCTGGATGAAAAAGGAGTTATTTTGGAAAGCAACACCAATCTTTTCAGTAAGTCCTTAGAAAAAATGCTGCTCGGTTATTTGAATTAATTCCCTTTTTTGTAATCTGCCAAAAACTTTTCCAGACCGATATCGGTTAAAGGGTGCTTCAATAACCCTTCTATGGAAGACAAAGGGCCCGTCATCACATCCGATCCAATCTTTGCACATTCTAAAACATGCATTGTATGGCGTACCGAAGCAGCCAGGATCTGCGTATCATACCCATAATTATCATAGATCAAACGGATCTCTGCAATGAGGTTTAAGCCATCTGTAGATATATCATCCAGCCTCCCGATAAAAGGAGAAACGTAGGTTGCTCCTGCCTTTGCTGCCAATAATGCCTGTCCGGCAGAGAAGACCAACGTACAATTGGTACGAATTCCATTATCCGCAAAATATTTTATCGCTTTTACCCCTTCTTTAATCATGGGGACCTTTACTACGATCTGTTCATGCAATTCGGCCAGCTCCTCACCTTCTTTAATAATACCTTCAAAATCGGTCGCGATCACTTCAGCAGAGACATCTCCATCTACAATATTACAAATGTCTACATAGTGTTTCAAAATATTGTTACGCCCGGTAATTCCTTCTTTTGCCATTAATGAAGGATTTGTAGTTACACCGTCCAGCACACCTAAATTCTGTGCTTCACGTATTTGGTCTAAGTTTGCAGTATCAATAAAGAATTTCATACAATGAGGTTTTCGTTTCTTGTTTTGGCAAAAGTACGTAAGATTGAATCTGTTTGAAACCTTTGTTTGAAAAAGTTTCCAAATAATAGCTGTTAATAACCTACTTCAATTTGTAATGGTTCATAAGCATTCTTTCATATAGCTTATCCGGTAAGATCCTTTTTAGGACGATCGATATTTTTTGCAGAAATGCCCCCACTTTATAATGAATTCGAGGGTTTTTTGTTTTAATGATCCGGTATACTACCTCTGCCATTTTCCTGGGGTCCTCACCATGATCCACATGCTCGTTCATCATAGTAAGTGTATTTCCATAGGCGTCTTTATAAGGTGAATCTTCCAACACTGGTGCATGATAGCGTCCGGCAGCTATATTGGTGGCAAAGTCACCAGGCGCAATATTGGTCATTTGTATGCCAAATTGCAGCGTTTCCATTCTAAAGGCCTCGGTAGTGATCTCCAGAGCTGCCTTCGTAGCACTATAGATCCCGCGATAAGGCAATCCCATATAACCCGCAATAGAGGTTATGTTCAAGATATGCCCGCTTCTTTGCTCACGCATATATGGCAACACTGCTTTCATTACATTGATAGGGCCATATAAGTTAGTATCAAATGCTTTCTTGATTTCAGGATTGGGTGTTTCTTCAATAGGGCCTGTAATTCCAACACCGGCATTGTTTATCACCACATCTATTCTACCTTCCTTTGTTATGACCTCTGAAACAGCTTCGGTAACAGATTCGGGTATGATCACATCCATTTTCAGTAAAGAGAATTTGCAGGTATCCATATGCCTTTCGGGGTTACGGCTGGTTCCGTAGACTATTAGCCCTTTTTCAGTAAGGTATTCACCAATGGCTTTTCCAATTCCTGAAGAACCCCCTGTAATTAAGACGACTTTAGACATATTTTTTGCTTGCGATAGACAAAGATGCGGTTACGCTGTTACTTTTCCAAATTGTGATAAGAAAATGATGGCAAAACCAGAATTTAGTGCAAAAAAAATGGCAAGCTACCTACATCACACCGCTACGACCGTATACCCTTGCTGCGTTCCCGCCCTGGGGGATTCAACAGGAGCTGGTTGTGTAGGACTTGCCGGTGCAAATATACGGCAATTTGTAGATTTCACAATGATTTTTAGTTCTAGATTATAATAAATATCTTGCCGGAAATTTGAAAAGAATCCATGAAAATTTATAACATAGTAATAGTTACCGCATTAGTCCTTTTTGCAGTCGGTTGCGGAAGTAATTCCGAAAGCCATAAAGATCTTTTTTCCATAGAAATTAAAAACGCAAAAAAAATATATAACAATTCTGAAACCATTGTTGTTTCAGTAAAAAACAAAAAGAATAAAAGTATTGAGTCTGTTACCTATTCGATCGATGATGAAAAAATAGCCACAGATAGTGAAAACAAAGAGACATCCATAAACCTGTCCAGCAAAAAAGTTGGAAAAAGAAACCTTACCGCTTCAATTATGGCCGATGGCACTGCGTATTCTATCTCTAAAGAACTCACCCTTGTCTCGTCCATAAAACCAAAATTATATACTTATAATATCCTGGAGGCCTACCCTCACGATATAGAGGCATACACACAGGGACTGGAATTTGCAAATGATACTTTATATGAAAGTACCGGGCAATACAAATCATCATCGTTACGCAAGACCAATTATACCAGTGGCGAGGTTATACAAAAAATACCGTTAGCTGATCAATTCTTCGGAGAAGGGCTCACCATTTTTAACAATAAGATCTATCAACTTACCTGGAGAGAAAAAACCGGATTTATCTATGACCTTAATTCTCTTGAGAGAAAGGGAACCTTTGTTTATGGAAAAAGCCAGGAAGGTTGGGGATTGTGTAACAATGGTTCTGTAATTTATAAAAGTGACGGTACCGAAAAGATCTGGACGCTCAATGCCGAAACACTTGCCGAAGAGGACTATATAGAGATCTATACCAATACCAGTAAGATTAAAAGCGTAAATGAGTTGGAATGGGTGGAAGGAAAGATCTATGCCAATATTTACGAAAGAGATGCAGTTGCGATTGTAGACCCTGCCACAGGTGCCGTGGAAGGAGTCATCAATTTTAAAGGTTTAAAGGATGAAGTAACTCAGCATGAAAAATTAAACGTATTAAATGGTATTGCTTATAAGGGAGAAAAAAATATAATCTATGTCACCGGAAAGAACTGGGACAAGCTCTTTAAAGTTGAAATAGTGGAAAAATAACTTGGCCTTTGAAGTACATTAATTTTTTCCTTCTTTTAAAGATTCCCTCAATTTTTTAGGCAATTTGGAAACGATCAAAGCATAGGATCTTTCAATATAAGTTGTCCATTCTTCCCTGGCCAATCTGTTGATATCATCTATGTGTACCCATTTATACCTTCCCAAATAAGGAGCCGGTTTAAAGCCGTTTTGAGAAGTTAAAAAAGCGAAATCCTCATCGCTGGCCTTAAACGAAGCTGTTGTAGGGATATTTTCAAGAGATACTATAAAGAACATCTTATCAGCAATATTGAAACACAAATGATCTTCCCACTTTATATCGCTTGTGACTGCTCTTAAATTGTTGCAAATATTTGTTATAACTTCAATGTTCATATCAATATTTTTCCAGTACTTTAAAGTTTGGAAATCTGGTTTTGGACTCGGGGAGGTCGCTCAAAGAAGGGAAATCGCAAATACCTTCCATTTCTCCCCAGATCATTCTTATGGCCGGATGCTCATGAGCTACTTCTTTGGCCTTTTGATCTTTCCATTCGAAAGTTTCTATTATTGTACCGTCTTCTGATTGTAGCATATAAGCAGGACTATCGTCAATCAACTCATATTTCCTTAAGGTTGGTATATGCTTTTTCAGAATATCAATCAATTTTTTATGATTCTCTTCACTGGTAGCCTTATACATAGGTATTGCAAAATTGTTACTGTTCATTTTTATATCTTTTTAATTAAACCACTTAATCCAATTCTCAAGAATTTTGGTCATCATTTCCCTGTTGAGCTCATAAAGGTTCTGTGTTCCCTTTTTTGTTACAGTTATAATACCTGCCCGCTCTAATTGCTGTAAGTGCCTGGTCACCGTTGGCCATTTATAACTAAACGCATTGACAATATCGCCTGCCGGCATTTTATCGCCTCTCGACCTCAAGACAACAAGTATATGCCTTCTTGTAGGATGAGCCAGAGCTTTAAATACTTTATCAAATTCTTCGAGTTGCTTTTCTGCTAGACTTTTCATTCTGAAAGTAATATCGATCAAATTTAGCATTTTAGCTAAATAATACAAAACAAATTTAGCTTTTTTGCTAAATATTTATAAAATATAGGGCTTTTAGGGTAGCAGAATTGCAATTTATGTAGTTAGAATTCTATTCTTATACTTTCCGTAGTGTCCTTTTTTTCAAATGTTATGGATTTTATACGGGGTCTTTCGTTTAAATTCTTTCCGGGGACAACAACTATATCTCCGGTATCTGTAAAAAACCTTTTTCCCGTTCCGGGTTCAATACCCGGACTTTCACCTTGAGTTTTTAGCCCCATAACTTTTAAGAAGTATTCAACACGATTATCTCCCTCTACAAACACTTCTTTAATTTTTTCCGAACTATTCTTATGTGTTAAAACATTTAATGCATCATTAATAGCTATATGACTATCAATAAAAAAGAAATGTTCCAGACCGGATGCTTTTGGAAAAGTTATATAATCCCAATTCTTCCCTCTAATTATGTGGTAGCTTATTTTTAGGTCCGTCAGCTTCTTTTCCATAACATCTGTGCTTACTCCCGAAAGTGCAATATAGACTCCTCCTTCTCCATTGTTTAATAACTCTTTGTAGTTTTTTGATATTTCATCGGTAGCTTCTCCCATTACAGACATTAATTCAAACGAGGATTTGTTTGTAAATTTTATGTGTCCGTTTATTAGGCCATTTTTATGTAAACGGCCTCTTTTAACGGTAAACCCTTTTTCAGTATACAGATCAATCGCCTTATTTATATCTGAAACTACAGAAATTACATGATCTATCTTAATCTCCTGACCAAAGCATTGTCCATAAGAAACCGGGAAAAGAATTATTAAAAAAAAGATAATGATCCCGTGCTTTTTAAGCATCTTCATCTTTAGGTTTTGAAGTATTGTTTTCTTAATAGGCATATTCATACTAAAATAGGAATAATCCCTAAATATTTTAAAGCTGGTACCGCCTCAATTCATTTTTATAGAATCCCTTTGTATAGCTTGCTTCTACTACTTATTAAAAACTTCTTGCATTAACAATAATATGCTACATAAAAAGTTATATTTTTACCGAAAATTTACCTGAATGAAGTATTTATATGGATTGGCACTTGCAGCGTGTCTTGTTTTATGGAGTTCCTGCCGAAATGATTTTGAAAGTGTTCCCAGTACCGGAAATCTGGAATTCTCAAGAGATACTGTCTATCTGGACACTATTTTTTCCAACATAGGCTCCAGCACTTATAATTTAAAGGTCTATAACCGAAGTGATGAAGACATTAACATTCCAACAGTTCGTTTAGGAGATGGGGAGGATTCTAATTACCGGCTTAATGTAGATGGAATTCCGGGGAAGACCTTTGAAAATATTCAGGTCCTGGCGAAAGATAGTATCTTCATCTTTGTTGAAACCACCATAGATATCACTAATTATCCAAATCCGGACAATGCCTTTTTATATACCGACCAGATCCTGTTTGACAGTGGAGGCAATGAACAAAAAGTAGAATTGGTTACGCTTGTACAGGATGCGGTGTTCCTGTTTCCGGAAGATCTGGGCAATGGTATTTTTGAAACACTTAGTATTGGCACAGATGAAAATGGAGATGAAATCTTGATTGAAGGTTTTATTCTCGATGATCCCGAGTTGACTTTTACAAATGAAAAGCCCTATGTAATATATGGTTATGCTGCTGTTGATGCAGGAAAGACACTCACTGTAGAACCCGGTGCGCGAATACATTTTCATGCAAATAGCGGTATTCTGGTAAGAGATACCGGCTCTATAAAAGCGAATGGCTTGCCCAGTACAGACCCTGATCTCATGGAGAATGAAATTATTTTTGAAGGCGACCGTTTAGAGCCAAGTTTCTCTGAAGTACCCGGTCAATGGGGTACTATCTGGTTACGGGCAGGAAGCACCAATAATGAGTTTAGATATACTACAATTAAAAATAATGTCGTAGGTATCCTAATGGATAGTAATGACGGTGACCGCACCCTTACTTTGGAAAATGTACAGATCTACAATAGTTCAAATGTTGGATTATTGGCCCGAAATGGTAATATATACGGTGAAAATGTGGTAATCAATAATGCGGGGCAATCTGCTATTGCATGTTCTATAGGTGGAACTTATACTTTTAATCACTGTACATTTGCCAATTACTGGACGAATAGTTTCCGTACTTTTTCAACTGTACAGTTGGACAACCTTCTAAGTGAAACCGAAGGAGTCGACCTAAACGCTTCTTTTAACAATTGCATCATCTATGGAAATGAACAACGTGAATTAGGACTTTTTGAATCACCGGATTCATCAGCTCAATTTAATTTCAATTTCACAAACTGTTTAATTCGTTTTGAAGACCCTAACGGTGACTTTGTGGATGACCCTAATTATGATTTTAGCAATATGAGCCTGTATACGAACGTATCCCTTAATATGGATCCGGTTTTCCAGGATACTGCATTAAACAACTTCAATATAGAAAGTGGTTCCTCAGCGGCAGAAAATTTAGGAATAACACCAACAACTCCTCCGGTTCCGGTAGACTTAAATGGAACGAACAGAGGAAACCCATCTGATGCAGGAGCATATGAGAGTACCGTCTTTCCTGATGACGAAGGTTAAAAAACTACATATTTCAACATAAAAAAGCCCATCGTATGATGGGCTTTTTACTTCAAAAGTGAAAGAAAATTATATTATAGTACTCTTACGTTTACTGCGTTTAATCCTTTTTTACCTTCTTTAAGTTCAAATTCTACTTTGTCGTCTTCACGGATCTCATCTATCAATCCTGAAATGTGTACAAAATGTTCTTTGTTTGTGTCATCTTCAATGATAAAACCAAATCCTTTGGAATCGTTGAAGAATTTTACTGTGCCTGTTTGCATTGTATAAAATTAAATTATTAAGCTGCAAAGGTACTCTTATTTCTTTCCTAACAACGGTTTTTTCAATTTATATTCTAAAATTGGCCCAATAGTTCAATTCTAGTACCAGTGGTAACAGATATGACTTATCATAGTAAATATTAATGATTAGGTTTAGAAATAGCTTCCATCCTTGATATTATAAGCTTGATCTTTGCTTCTATTTCACTCAACCCGTGCTCCAGTTGCCTTGGAGTGATCGTTTCTCCTTTACCTAATGGCATGGAAACACTTGGTTCGTTGAACCAACCCGGATATTCTTTTCGGATGGATTCAAGCTCTTTCCTATTTGCATAAATACATGCTTTTGCCCTGTCTATAAGTTTTTTTGCCGAATTGTATTCCGCTAATGAATACGATTCGGGATCTGCTTCCATTGTTTTTATTA
Organism: Altibacter sp.; assembly: GCA_028285705.1. GTDB lineage: Bacteria > Bacteroidota > Bacteroidia > Flavobacteriales > Flavobacteriaceae > JANQOS01. Next base: position 1,622 of record JANQOS010000098.1, on the reverse strand, counting down.
ATGCTTCGGTTTCTGCCATAATACTTTTACAGCTATCTATCTGGTCCAGTAATGTTGTAACCCTTTCCTGGCTGGGGAATTGATAAACTTGTGTATATGCCTGATCCGTAATAAAGAGACATAAAAACAAAATAGCTACACTTATATAGTTAAATCTTAGAGTCTTCATAATAGTTACATTTAAAAAAAGAAAGAGGCCAAAACCTCTTTCTTAATGGTTTATTGTTTTAAGACAAATTCTACCCTTCGGTTCTTCGCTTTTGCTTCTTCTGTACTACCCATAGCAATGGGTTTTTCTTCACCATAACCGGTACTGGTCAATCTACTTGCTTTAACTCCTTTTCTTGTTAGATATTCCATCACAGATCTGGCCCTATTCTCTGAAAGCGTCTGGTTGAAGCTGTTGGAGCCATCAGAATCCGTATGCCCGTGTATACCCAGTGTAACTTCCGAGTGCTCTGTAAGCATAGTAACTAATTGATCCAAAACAGCATAGGAACTAGGTGTAAGTGTATAAGAATTCACTTCAAAATTAATATTGTGCATGATCAACCGGCCCTCATTTATAAGGCGGTTATACAACGTATGTCCCTTCCCTCCTATGGCGAAATAGGTGACCATTTGTTTAAGAGGAGGCGTGCTTGTTATTGAAGGTGAAAGAATATTTACCTCTAAATGCGTAAATGATTTCTTTTCAACTCCCGGCCTGCTTATATCCGGGTCGTTAACAAGCATTACCCCGTCCAAATATCCTTTCAGATGGCCATTATTGAAAGAGATTTGAAGTGTATGCCAGCCTGGTTGAGGGTTTCCTCCCGGCATTCTTGAAAGGTTGTCGGAACCGCTCCACATAATACCACCACTAATTCTAATGCTATGAGATCCGTGAACGACATTTGAATTCTTAAGGTTTACATAATAGGCTTCATTTCCTTTCTCATGAAAATATACCTGCATTTCAACTTTAAAGGAGTTTCCTAAATAATTATCTCCTTTAATGGAAGGCTTTAGGTCGGTTGAACCGGATATGGTCTGTATCACTCCGTCTTTTTCACCTCCGACAATGATCTGGTTGGTTTCGAGCGAACCCTTGATCTGTGTCCATTTAGAAGGATATTCTGCCGGCCTTTCGGTATTGAAATCGTCTACGAAAATCGCGGTTCCCGGATCGATGAAATTAGCAATAGGAACATTTTTCCCTGTTGCATCCCGGGATACTACAACCACTTCGCCATAAGGGCCGTCTCCAATTACATTGGGATCTTTTCCTTCAATTACATCCAATCCCTGGTCTACGGTCTTTTCTATTTTCTTTTTCGCTCTCTTTTTAACTTTACGCTTTATAATTCCGCCAACGTCTTGCCCATAGCTCATGGATACAAGAAACATCATGCAAAATGTCGCAAATAACTTGAATAGTTTAGTCGTTTTCATTTGTGAGATATTTATAGGTTAATAAGTCCAAATATCTGACAAACAGTAACTTCGGTCAATCGCTTATATGGGGTATTTGTGAAAAATAAAAAGTAGGAATTAGATTAATTTTTGCTTCAACGCCTTATAAATTGCCTCTGCTCTATTGTTTACATGTAGCTTGGAATAGATATTTTTGATATGAGTTT
>JANQOS010000171.1 GCA_028285705.1 Altibacter sp. | reverse complement strand
CAAAAACCATACGCTGTCAATTTCAATATCTCAATGAACTTTTTAATTCCGTTTTTACTAAACAACCATATCACTATGACCGTTTTAGCGGGTGCAAATATACAATGCCTTTTTTCATTCTACCAAATCAATCCTAATCTTTTTTGAATCTTTTTTATTAACAATGTTTAAGACATTGAAATCGATGTAATTACAAGCAAAAAAAATATCAAAAATCCTGTGTTAGGGATTGAAGCGGTATCCTCTACTTTGCCAGAGGCTATGTAGAGATAAAGCGGAATGCCCGGCTCTCTTTAGCCTTGAGCAAAAGAGAGCAACACCCAAAAAATAAAAAAGAGCGAACTACTAATATACTCCAAATTTAAATACTGTACAAGACATTATAAACATTTGCCGAAAATCATCTTTTCTAAAATATTTTAAAATTCCCGGGTAACATATCTGCATTTTTAAGAACAGTAAGGTGTATCGATACAAAAAAGGTGATTTCCGAAAAACCTTAAAAAAGAGTAGGATCAATTTCAAACATTTAAATATGAAAAATCAAATTAGAGCAGGATTACTTCTGCTAATGTCAATCATTGTCATTGCTTGTTCAAAGGATACATCCAATGAATCTGTTGAAAACTTAAGCCAAAATTTTACTTTAACTAAAAACGAAAGAGCTTCTTTCAATTTCAACACAGCTATGTTAAAGGTAGCGGATGAGATTAAACAAAATCCAAATATCAAGCTTCCGTTGGATCAAGAAACATTAGATCATTTATTGAAAATTTCGGAATATGACGGTACAATGAAAGCAGAGGATGTCAATAAAATTCTCGATGAAGTTATTTCAGCTCAGAATTATGGTCTAGAAAAGTATCTGGATGAACGTAGTAAATTGGGAGAATATACAAAAAGTACAATTCTAAAGATGGTAGAATCCGGTTATATTGAGGATCTAAAAGAACAACCTGAATTCCAACGACTTGGTTTTGAAGAACAAAATATTCTTCTTACCGGAAACCAAATGGTTTCTGATCTTGGTGTTAAAGGAAATTCCAGGCAAATGACCCCTGTAGAGTATGGAATGGTTGGATTAGTTGCTGGAGGAGGAGCCGGTTGGGTTCTTTGTGGTCCGCCGTGTGCTATAGCCGGAGGGTTTATTGGAGGTATTGGAGGCTTAATTGTTGGTATCTTCTCTAATTCAAAATAGTAATCCTTTATGGTGTTTGCCTCACTTAGGCAAACACCATAAAATTAAAATGACAATTATGAAATTGATCGTTTTATTCGCTTCGATTAGTATCGTAACCTTTATAGCTATACATCCAGAAAAAAATAGCGGCTCTGATACTTCACTTGAAGGTTTTATAAAAAACATTGATCTTGATAAACCTTCGGGATATGTAATATTACGTGGCTCCGACACCAAACTGGGTGGCTTTGCCAAACAGTATAACAATAGCGACATTCCTGCGACCCACATTGGACTGCTTATTAGCACTAATGATGGTCTAACTGTCTATCATGTAAATACTGAAAAGAACAGTAAACAGTCTCATCTCATCGTTGAAAGTTTAAAGGATTTTTCTATTTCCGAAGAAGAATCTTACCTATACCTCTCTCTTTGGAAAATAAAAGATCTTAATACTTCAGAAATCCTGAAAATGAAAGATCAAATAAGAAAATTTGACTCGCTCCAAATTATGTTTGACTACAAATTTAATTTTGAAGACGATAAAAAAATGTATTGTAGTGAATTTGTTTATAAAACATTAACCTCAATTGATCCCTTAAAGTTTTCCATTCCAAAAAGCCGTAAAAAGGTCTTCGAATCTCATCGTTTTTTTTTAAAAAAGGATTCTTTGGAATTTTATCCTGTTGATTACTTTATTCCTATACAGGATATTGAGTTTATTGCAGAATGGAGACATCAAGAATAATCTAATCGAATTTATTTATTCAGAAGTTCTTTTGTTCCAGTGTACAGAAAGTTCTAAATAGTCTATTGGGAAGGCAGGTTTTTGGCGCTCCAGGATCTTAGATTGAAAAGAGCGCTCCAGGATGTCTTCAATAAGGTAATCTTCCTTATTATCAAAAGGCCGGTATTCTTCTTTAATGGATATATCGAACATTTTAGCCGTGGTATTGTACCAAAAGGCACGCCATCCTGTGCGCAATTCTTTTACCAGGTCGAATGCTGTCCGCCCGGTCTGCCTGTGGATGAGCTTTACCAGTATCTGTCCCTCGGTACGGGTAAGCTTTTTTAATTTGGCCGAAAATTCTTCTTCAATATACTTTTGAATACGTTTGGTATATTTTTTTCTGTCCCGTTTTCTTTCTATGGTTTCCAAACGCCTGGTCATGGTAGTTAAGCGCTCTGAAGCCAATTTGGCATAAGGATATACCTTACGGGTTTTACGACGCAGGATAAGATATCGCCTCCGGTCTTGCTTTGAAGTAAATTCTAGTTTCTTAAGCAATATGACCTCTTCAAGATCAATAAATTCTCTTGGAATGGTGTCTCCTTCAATTATATAATAGAATGTATCCGTGCTATCGTTCTTCTTCTCTGTATATTCTCTATCTGTTTGAGACGTAGCTACTAATGTAAAAAACAAAAAACTTACATATATGTAGTAGGTGTATTTCATTACTATTTTTAATCCTCTATTACTAAAATTGTTCCAAAATTAAACAAATTGCAATGTTTACTTATTAATTAATTACTAATTTTGGTTTTCCTGAAAAAAACTCAATATGGCAACATCTATCTTAACGAAAAAATCACTCACTTTCTTAAAAAATTATTTAAACAATGCTGCTCCCACCGGTTACGAATGGGATGGCCAAAAGCTATGGATGGATTATTTGAAGCCCTATGTAGATGAGTTTATTACAGATACCTACGGTACTGCCGTTGGGGTTATCAACCCAAAAGCTGCGTATAAAGTTGTGATCGAAGGCCATGCAGACGAAATTTCCTGGTATGTAAATTATATAAGTGACAACGGGCTTTTATATGTTATAAGGAACGGAGGAAGCGACCATCAAATCGCTCCTTCTAAAATTGTAAATATCCATACCAAGAAAGGAATTAAAAAAGGGGTTTTTGGATGGCCGGCAATTCACACCCGTAGCAAAGCTAAAGAAGAGGCTCCAAAACCAGATAATATTTTCATTGATGTAGGCGCAAAGGATAAGGAAGAAGTTGAAGCTATGGGAATTCATGTAGGCTGTGTAATTACCTATCCCGATGAATTCCATATCCTGAACAAAAATAAATTTGTATGCCGCGCCCTGGACAATCGTATGGGTGGTTTTATGATAGCTGAAGTAGCGCGTCTATTAAAAGAGAATAAAAAGAAATTACCTTTTGGATTGTATATAACCAATTCTGTGCAGGAAGAGATCGGGCTCCGGGGGGCACAAATGATCGCTGAAAGAATCAGGCCCAATGTGGCTATTGTTACTGATGTAACACATGACACTACTACTCCCATGATCAATAAAAAGAAAGAAGGGCATGCAGAGATTGGCGCTGGGCCGGTAATCGCCTATGCTCCTGCAGTACAACAAAGGCTCCGTGACCTTATAGTAGAAACAGCCGAAGACAAAAAGATCCCTTTTCAGCGCGCTGCATTATCCCGGGCCACAGGTACGGATACCGATGCTTTTGCATATAGCAACAGCGGAGTTGCAAGTGCATTGATCTCACTCCCATTACGTTATATGCACACTACTGTGGAGATGGTTCATCAGGAAGATGTGGAAAATGTAATTAAGCTGATCTATGAATCCCTACTGAATATCAAAAAAGGTGAAACGTTCAGCTATTTTGAATAAATGTGTTCATAAAGAATAAAATGAATGATTATTGCATAGTTCCCTTTTTTTTATCTTAGCTGTCAAACTCCCCCTGAACAGTGCTATTTAACTCGTTTGATTTTGGCTTCTTTCTTGTTCTTGTCTATGTAATTTATTGGACAATTGGTACGAGGAGAAGGAACAGTCAAAATGTATTATTACTTATTGCCAGCTATATCTTTTATGGCCTTTGGGACTGGCGGTTCCTATCCTTGTTAATTGCCAGTTCACTTGTTGATTATTTTTCAGGGAGATTACTTCAAAGGGCGACATCAAACTCTATTAGAAAATTACTATTATGGAGTAGCGTCCTTTGGAATCTTGGCGTGTTGGTCACTTTTAAGTATTTTGACTTTTTTGTAACCTCTTTTGCAGATCTGTTTGCTATTTCTCTTACTGAAAATACCTATACGATCTGGAATGTTATTGTTCCTGTAGGACTAAGTTTCTATACGTTCCAAACCATGAGTTATACTATTGATGTGTATCGCAAAAAGATAACTCCCACTAAAAATCTAATTGAATTTTTGTGCTTTGTAAGCTTTTTTCCGCAATTGGTAGCAGGGCCCATCGAACGTGCAAAAAAATTGCTTCCTCAATTTGAGAAAGAACGGTCTTTTAACCTTCAAACTTCTAAAGAGGGCCTGCGACAAATACTTTGGGGCTTGTTTAAAAAAATATTGGTAGCGGACAAACTGGGAAT
>JANQOS010000163.1 GCA_028285705.1 Altibacter sp. | reverse complement strand
TTGATCCGGAATAATTCTTTAGTCCTTCTTTCAACCACGCCAAATACTCATCGGCATCCGGAGTATAGGCCGTTGGTTTGTTAAGCAGATTAAAATCTGCATCCATCAACACATAGTACGGCTGTGAATTATTCTGAAAGTTCACTGTTTGGAAGGTTGCCCACTTATCTCCTATTGTCTTTATTTTTTTAACTCCTCCTGTAGGTTTTAAGAAACTGAATTTATCTTCTTCCTGAAGTTCTTTTCGGTCATCGACATACAGAGAGATCAATACGTACTCTTCGTTTATAGTCTTAAATATCTCTTCCTGGCTCCAGACCTGTTCTTCCATTTTACGGCAGTTTACACATGCCCAACCGGTAAAATCGATCATAATTGGTTTTCCCGAAGCCTTTGCAGCAGCAACTCCTTTGTCAAAATCTTTGTAGGCTTCTAATCCCAGAGGCGCATCTGTATCTTTGTCATACAAACTATAGAACAAGGGGGGCGGAAAACCACTTAACATTTTCAAGTTTGCATAGCTTGAATTTGTAAGTCCGGGAATTAAATACAGCATAAAAGCAAAGCTTGCGATACCCACAATTAAATTACCCATTGGAATTTTCTTCTTCTTCGGCCCGTCATGAGGGAACCGGATAAATCCGAATAGGTACAATGCCATTCCTAAAGCACAAAGGATCCATATTCCAATAAATATTTCACGCTTCAATAATCCCCAGTGTTCTACCAGGTCTGCATTGGAAAGAAATTTAAATGCAAGTCCCAATTCAATAAACCCTAAAACCACTTTGACCGTGTTTAGCCATCCACCACTTTTAGGTAAGTTATTCAACCAGTTGGGGAACATTGCAAATAAGGCAAAAGGCAAAGCTAAGGCTAATCCAAATCCTCCCATACCAAAACTAAGCTGCATAGCTCCTCCATCACTGGAAAGCGATCCTCCCAGTAAAGAACCTAAGATAGGACCCGTACATGAAAAAGAAACAATAGCAAGTGTCAGTGCCATAAAGAAGATTCCAATAAAGCCACCTATGCTGGTCGCTTTACTATCCATTTTCGAACTCCATGAGCTTGGCAATGTAATCTCGTAATAACCAAAAAACGAAAAGGCAAAAACAATGAATATGACGAAGAATATGATATTCAGAGTCACGTTGGTAGATATATTATTTAGAATTTCCGGGTCTACAGAATCCAGCAAGTGGAAAGGCACACTCAACAGTACATAGATCAAAAATATAAATAGCCCATATAAAATTGCATTTGCCAGGCCATTTTGACGGTTTTTTGCACTTTTGGTGAAAAAGGATACCGTTAAAGGGATCATAGGAAATACACATGGTGTTAATAATGCTATCAACCCTCCAACAAAACCTAAAAGGAAGATCGTCAGGAAGCCTTTTTCCGATTTCTCATCATCCGGTTCAAAATTTTCTTTCCCTTTAATATCTACGGTCAATGCCGCTGTTTTTTCAAGATCGGCCTCGGTAAGTTCTTCGGTGGTTGCAGTAGCGCTGCCATCGGTAAGCCCTAACTCGAAGGTCTTAGTATCCGGTGGAAGGCATTTTTCATCATCACAAACAGAATAATATATCTCTACAATTATTTTCAGGTTTTCCTCATTGATCACCTTTATAGGCTGAATAAAAACCGCTTTGTCTCCAAAATAGACAATATCCGCTTCAAAAACAGGATCCCAAAAGGGTTTTACGTCCGGTTCCTGTGTTTTACCTACAAGCTCAAAAGTTTCCGGAGAGTTATTATAAGCAAATTCGGTCGGGATAGGTGCAAGTTCGACATCTGCTTCCTCCTGGCTGTATATATGCCATCCGGGATCCATCTCTGCCGTAATAACAATATTATACAGGTCATCAGCCTCATTCTCTATCTTTACATCCCATGATACGGGATCCAAAAATTCTTGTGCAATTACAGGGGAGCAAAACCAACCCAATAAAACAAAAAGTACTATAATTTTTTTCATAACTAATTTAGGAGATTCTTGTAATTTTTAATATTCGCTTTGTTTCCGGTGTTATTTTGAATCTTTCATCTAAACGCATCCCAACTATCCAGATGATCTGACCATTGCTACATAACACCCAAATCTTTTCTTTAGCGACCAAAGATAGCTTTTCATCTTTAAAAAACTTACTCAATTTCTTATTTCCTTTCATCCCAAAGGGTTGAAAAACATCACCCTCGCGCCATTTTCGGAGCTGCAAGGGGTACTTAATTTTATCATTATCGACGTACACCTCACTGCTGGTAATATTTCCTATCTTTTTAGTAGGTTTAAATTCAAGCTTTATAGGATTGTTAATATTTTTTTCATTTTCTGAAATAAAAATTTCTTCAATGGACTCTTCTGAAGGCATTTTAGTTAAAATAAGTACATCTCTGTCCTTTAAAAGCCGATGTGTTTTTGAAAAAACCTGCTTCCCACTTTGTGCTTTTAGCAAATCTGAAATGTCACTCCAGGCCATAAACCCGAACGGAAATAAAAGTTCGTATAACAATGCATCTGTATTAGGCAATTCCTGTAATTTTTTGATATTTATGGCATAAGCTTCGGGAGCTTCCGTAATCACAAGATTATAGATCAATGCCATGTAATCATCGATGAGACATTGACTCGCGCGTAGATGCTCTTGTGTTTTTCGAAAATTTTGAAGCGTTCCTTCTGCTGTCTCCTTATATTTTGGTATAACTTCCAATCTTAATCTGTTTCGCAAATAATCTGCTTTGGCATTGCTGCTATCTTCGCGCCAATAGAGGTCATTTTCCTTTGCATAACTTAAAATTTCATTACGGGAAAAGATCAATAAAGGGCGAACAATGGCAGTATTTATCATTGGGATTCCTGTAAGCCCTCTCAAACCGGTCCCTCGTGACAGGTTGATGAAAAAGGTTTCCAGGTCATCATCCGCGTGATGGCCTGTAAGCAGGTAATCGAACTTAAACTCTTTTAAAATTTCCTCAAACCATTGATACCGGAGCTCCCGGGCTGCCATTTGAGTAGAAAGCCTGTGAATAGAAGCATACTTTTTGGTATCGAATGTTTCTGTAAATACAGGTACCGATAACTTATCGGCCAGATCTATTACAAATGCTTCGTCTTCATCACTTTCGGACCCTCTAAGCGAAAAGTTACAATGGGCCAGTGAAATATCAAATTTCAATCTTTTGAGCAAATAGGCAAGTACAACGCTATCTATACCTCCACTGCAAGCTACCAGAAGTTTCTTTCCTTTAAGAAAAGGTAGGTTTTCATTAATATGTTTTTTTAATGTGGCTACCATTTTTCAAATATAAGTATTACACTTTTCAACGTTCCAAAACCTCCCGCATTGCCTTCGCTTTCAGTAAACATTCCTCATACTCGTTTTCGGGAACAGATTTAGCCGTTATAGCTCCGCCTACGGAAAAACTTACATATTTGTTCTCTGCATTATATAGGATACTTCTAATAATTACATTGAAGTCAAAATCGCCATTTGGTGCGAAATAGCCTACAGTCCCACTATACAAACCTCGTTTTGCATCCTCCAGTTTCTCGATGATCTTCATAGCAGATATCTTAGGTGCACCTGTCATACTTCCCATAGGAAAGGTTTTTTTTATGATCTCAACATTTCCTGTATTCGTAACTACATCGCAAGAAATAGTTGAAATTAATTGATGCACCTGTTTAAAGGTGTATACACTGCAAAGCTCATCAACAGTCACACTTCCCTTCTTTGCTACTCGTGAAAGGTCATTTCGAACCAGATCTGTGATCATGATATTCTCACTACGCTCCTTAGGGTCCGCTAGTAGCTTTAGCACCATTTCTTTATCATCCGCAGGGTCCGGGAGCCGTTTTGCAGTTCCTTTGATAGGCTGAGAAATCAGCGTATTTCCCGTCCTTTTTAAATATCGCTCCGGAGAAGCCGAAAGTAAATAATGATCTTTTAATTTCAAGAATGTAGCAAACGGAGGTTTTGAGATATCATTTAGGTGAAAGTAACTTTTTACAGGATCGATGAGGGCGTTTTCCGAAAAGAACTCCTGGCAAAAATTTGCTTCATAGATATCACCTCTTTCAATATGCCGAAGCATTTGGTTCACTTTTTCGAAATAGGAATCTTTAGAAGTGCGAAGCTTTATTTTAATTGTATCAAATTCAGTATTAGCAGAAGTAGCTTCAGTAATATTCATCTTCATAATGGCAGACCAATCACTTTCCAATTCATCATCCACCATATTCAAATAGTGTAGTTCTACTTCATTTTCAGAAAAAAGAAACACCTTTTTAGGCTGAAAAAAATAGAGGTCCGGAAAACCTAATCCGTCAAAATTCTGTGAATTAAGGTCTTCAATATCGTTTTTAAGGTCGTAGGTAAGATAACCAAACAACCAATCTTTCGTAACGGATTGGTATTCTTCAAATGTACGAAAAGCGTTATGAGTGTCTGTTTTTATGGAAGTTAGGGCATCAACTGCAAGAATAGCCTTGTAACTGGAATATTCTTGCTGATAATTGTTGGAGTCCAGCCATACTACCTCATTAAACTGTTGCGCCCAAAGTAATAGGCGGGATTGAAATTCCTGTGTCAGGTCAAAAGAGAATTTTTTAACTACCCGCATTATGGTCCCCTTTGATACGGAAAATTGGTTTCATTTTTCAAAGATATTGAAATATACGGCAAACGCCCTATTGCTTATTTCTAGTTTACATTATAGTTTTAAAAAGTATAATATAATGAAGCTTAAAACTACATACTATCTTTCCTTATTATTTGCCATTTGGTTTATGCTCACCAGCTTTTTTTGGGCATACTGGTTAAATGTATTTATTTCTTTCCCTTTTGCTATCTTAAGTTGGTATTTATTGCGAAGATCAAAGGGTGCAAAGCCCGAAGGTTACAAAGCAGTAGTCATTGTTTTGATAGTGGGTGGTTTAAGTGCTGTAATTTCATTGCTGCTTTTCACAAAGTTAAAATTCTAATACTGTAGATTATGAAAAATATATGTTATAATACTACGATCCTATTTGTATTAATACTTTATACAAGTGTAAATTTATTTGCACAAAACCCCAAAGCTTTTTTAGATTCTGCTTTGGTTAAATCCAGTGAAGGTGACTATCGATCTGCCATACAGTTTTGTGATCAGGCTATTCAGCAAAATGATACTTTAAAACTGGCTTATTTTTACCGTGCAGGTTTTTATACGGCTTTGATATCAAAGCAAAATGCTATGGAAGATTACCAAAATTATAAATCTGCCATAGCAGATTATTCAAAAGTGATCGTTTTAGACAACACAAATGCCGAAGCATTTTTTTACAGGGGTGGTGTACATAGTGAAATGGGGTTTTTAGAACAAGCGGTTAATGATTATCTAACTTCAGTGTCCATTAATGAAAAACAGCCTGAGGTTTATAATAGCCTGGCAGTGTGTAAAGCCCGGTTAGGTAATCCACAAGAAGCCTTACAATACATCAATATAGCTTTGGAACTGGACAATGGTTATGCTAAAGCCTATTCAAATAAAGGGAATATCCATGATATGCTTAATCAGCCCAAAAAGGCCTGCAAAAACTGGAAAAAAGCAATTGAGTTAGGCTATCAGGGAAATATGGCCCGATACAACACTCACTGTAAGGAATAAACCAAATCTAACGGAAATTGAATGATCAGGAAAATATAGCACTAATCAACACTTATGAAAAATAGTTGTAAACACCGGTATTGAAATTTTCTTACCTAGGATAAAAACCTATTTCATTTCAATTAAATATGCAATGCCCTGTCTGCAGTTGCAGCCAGTGCAGCTTCTTTGACAGCTTCAGCGTAGGTAGGATGTGCATGGCTTATTCTGGCAATATCTTCGGCACTGGCACGGAATTCCATCGCGACTACTGCTTCCGAAATGAGATCCGCAACGCGGGCACCCACCATATGTACGCCCAGAACCTCATCGGTCGTAGCATCGGATAAGATCTTTACAAAACCGTCCGTATCACCACTTGCCCGTGAACGCCCTAAAGCACGCATTGGAAATTGTCCGGTCTTATAAGCAACTCCATCATCCTTTAATTGCTCTTCCGTTTTGCCTACAGATGCCACTTCCGGCCACGTATATACTACTCCCGGAATTAAATTATAATCAATATGTGGCTTTTGTCCGGCAATGGTTTCAGCAACAAAAACACCTTCTTCTTCAGCTTTATGCGCTAACATGGCTCCACGAACTACATCTCCAATAGCATAGATATTTGGAACATTGGTCTGTAAATGTTCATTTACATCGATCATTCCTCTTTCGGTGATCTTTACTCCGGCATTTTCAGCTTTCAATCCATCGGTAAATGGCCTGCGCCCTACCGAAACCAGGCAATAATCTCCAGTGAAGGTTACTTCTTCGTCTTTTTTATTGGTAGCTGTAACCGTAACTTCATTCTTCTTTCGCTCCACGGCAGAAACTTTATGTGAAACATAGAATTTCACTCCCTGTTTTTTCATCACTTTGGTAAGTTCCCTGCTTTGCGCACTATCCATTGTAGGGATGATGCGGTCCATATATTCTACTACTGAAACCTCAGCTCCCAAACGACGATATACCTGTCCAAGCTCCAGTCCAATCACACCACCGCCGATCACGATCATATGTTTTGGTACTTCAGCTAGGGTCAACGCCTCAGTAGAGGTGATAATTCTTTCTTTATCAATTTTAATAAAAGGAAGCGTAGACGGCTTACTACCCGTAGCAATTATGATATTCTTTGCTTCTATAGTCTGAGTCTTCTCTCCTGTGATCTCTATATGTGTAGCATCCGTAAAAGCACCTACACCTGTAAAAACATCTACTTTATTCTTATTCATTAAGAATTCAATACCCTTGGTATTTTGATCTACCACATCTGCTTTACGTTCGATCATTTTCTTGAAATTGAGCTTTATCTCACCGGGAATCTCAATACCATGAGCTTCAAAATGTTTAATAGCTTCTTCGTAATGGTGTGAAGAATCCAACAAAGCTTTACTCGGGATACATCCTACATTAAGGCAGGTGCCTCCCAAAGTGTTATATTTTTCAATGATAGCGGTTTTCATTCCCAGTTGGGCGCAACGGATCGCCGCTACATAGCCTCCGGGGCCGGAACCAATAATTGCAACATCATAGGTGCTCATAAAGTATAGTTTAAATTTAACTCCAACACCTTTGCCAAAACTTCGGTGTTTGCAGATGCAAAAGTACAAATGTTTTGCCGTTGCGCAATGGTGGTATTTTCATAAAATTTAGCTAATTTAATATAACAGCAGTCGTGTTTTTAACCTCGTTGATCGTAAACGAACTTTGCGTGCTGCCAATGTGCTGAAGCGTAGTAAGTTTGGTTACCATAAAGGACCTGAAATGTTTCATATCCTTCACCAGAACCTTCAATAAATAATCATACTCGCCACTTACGTGAAAACATTCCAATACTTCTTCCAGTTGCGTAACTTCATTTTCGAACTTGGTTAGATATTCTTTGGAATGCTGCAATAATTTTATCTGACAAAAAACCGAGAACCCCAAATTCACTTTTTCTTTATCCAATAATGTAACATAGTTTTTTATAATACCTCCCCTTTCCAGTTTTTTTATACGTTCATATACGGCTGTTACCGAAAGGTTCAATTTATTGGATAACTCCTTATTGGTCTGTTTGCAATCTTGCTGAAGGTATTTCAGTAATGATTTATCAATTGCGTCTAGTTGCATGATCCTGAAAAATTTTCTGAAAAGTACTAAAAAAGATCAATATTATAAAATTAATAGTTTACTAAAATGATATTTTTTAGTTTTATTTTCTGTATATGATAAATATCATTGACAAATATTCATTAAAGGTTTAGTTTTGAGTATAACTTTTAACCCCCTTTAAAATGGCATTTAAACCCGCAAATAAAATTCAGGACTTACAATACTTTGGAGAATTTGGAGGTGTAAACCCTTCTATTTCTGATTCATCCACCTATACTTTCCTTTCGGCTAAGACCATGTTCGATACATTCGAAGGAAATGCAGACGGCTGTTATCTGTACTCCAGGCACACAACACCTTCCAATCTATACTTAGGCGAAGCCTTAGCTGCTATGGAAGGAACCGAGACCGCAAATGTTTCCGCAAGCGGTATGGGAGCTATTACTCCAACCATACTTCAGCTTTGTAAAACCGGAGATCATATCATCTCCAGCCGAACCATCTATGGTGGTACATATGCTTTCTTAAAGAACTTCACGCCTCGTATGGGTATTGATACTTCGTTTGTAGATATTACAAAGTTAGAAGCAGTAGAAGCTGCAATCACTCCAAATACAAAAATTATATATTGTGAATCGGTTAGTAATCCCTTATTGGAAATTGCAGATATCGCAGGGTTAGCAAAGATTGCAAAAAAACACGGTTTACAATTATTGGTAGATAATACTTTTTCGCCGCTAACTATCTCCCCTGCCAAATTGGGTGCAGATATTGTTTTACACAGTTTAACAAAATTCATTAACGGAAGCAGTGATACCATGGGAGGTGTAGTATGCGGAAGCCAGGAATTGATCGATACGCTTCGAAATGTAAACGATGGTGCCTCTATGCTTCTGGGAGCTTCTATGGATAGTTTAAGGGCAGCTTCAATTTTGAAAAATATGAGAACCCTTCATATAAGAATGAAGCAACACAGCCACAATGCACTATTTTTAGCTGAAAAGTTTGAAGCGGACGGATTAAAAACAGTATATCCCGGATTAGCATCCCACAAAGGACATGAACTATTTAAATCCATGATGAATGAAGAATATGGCTTTGGAGGAATGCTGACCATTGATGTGGGAAGCCTCGATAAAGCAAATGAGCTCATGGAACTGATGCAAGAGCGTAACTTGGGGTATCTGGCTGTTAGCCTTGGATTCTATAAGACCTTATTTAGTGCTCCCGGTACTTCAACATCCAGTGAAATTCCGGAAGAGGAGCAAGCACAAATGGGGCTTTCGGAAGGTTTGATCCGTTTCTCAATAGGATTGGACAATGATATTGAACGCACTTATCAAATGATGCGTCAATGTATGTTGGACATTGGTATATTGCAACCAAAATATTCATTGAATTAGCACACAAAAAGAAAACCGTCCATTCTCGTATAGACGGTTTTCTTTTCATTTGTAATTGGTTAATCCTTTCGGCTAATTTTTTTTAAGAATTTCTTTTATAATTTCAATCTCTCGTTGTTGTTTTTCTAATTGTGCTTTTAGTCCTTTATTTTCTTCGGAAAGTGTTTTTAATTCAGAAACAAGGGAGACTAAATTTTCTTTAGCGTTTATAGGGTTTCCTTTCAGGTCTGCCTGATATACCAGTTTTTCTCCTGTTACTTTTTCAATCAACCGCAAAGCTTTCATCATATCTACATTCACTTGCTTTCCTATATTTTCATTTTTTGAATAAAAACTCCAGGCCATATCTTCACTGGGTTTTACCAAACTGAAATGGTGTGGGGAAATCACTGTACTATTCCCGGATGCATCCAACGCATTAAGCTCACCGGCATTACTGTAAATGCCACTATGTCCTGCTGTTGAAGCAGGAGCAGTCATATCTTCAAGCATAATTGCGCCTGCTACGTCCAGTTCATATTCCGGAGTAAGATCTCCAATACCAACTCTATTGGCACTAGCATCTACCATAAAGGTTGTATTGTCTACTCGCAAATCACCAGTATTGTCATGTTGAAGATACAAAGTGTTTCCTGTATTGGTGATCACTTCATTACCATCCAGCCTCAAATTACCATCAACTTCTATTACCCCGCTACCGGCAGTACCCGAAGCATCTATAGAAGCTGAAAATGATGAGTAACCAGTAACTTCAAAAGTTCCGTTTATTCTTGCAAAATTAGTGTCGAACTCACCATAGATAAGAGGAGATGTTGTATTTGAATTATCAATATACAGTCTGTTACTATTTTGTTCATTGTAACCTGCCTGGTACCCTAAAAATACACTCCCGCTTTTATTATGAGCGGCTGTTCCGTAACCAGCCTGGTGGCCTACAAATGTATTATTTCCACCTGTCTGGTTAAAAAATCCAGTGCCTGCCCCTATTCCAATATCATTATTACTTGTAGCATTTCTTATAGCCTGGTCTCCAATAGCGATATTATCAGTTCCGGTAATATTCCAGCCTGCCTGATACCCTATGCCAACATTTCTTTGTCCACTTGCAGTTTGCCATAAAGCTTGATAGCCCATTGCTACATTATAATCCCCTCCAGTAATTGCGGCAGATGACTGATACCCTAATGCGATATTATAAGTTCCACTGAGGTTGCCAAAGAGTGTTTCTTCTCCAATTCCAATATTATAATTCGCGCCTGCGCTAGCATCTCTCAAAGCTCTTGTGCCTAAAGCAATATTATTTTCCGAACTATTATTCATTCCTGCATCTTTACCAATAAAAACGTTATTGTTGGTCGACAGATCATCAGAATTCCCTGCATTTTCACCAATAAAAATTGAATTTCCCGTATTATAGACTTCAATTTGGCCATCTGTTGTTATCCGAATCTTCTCTGTATTATTGGTTCTAATTGATAGGTCTTGAGAATCTGTCGTTCCAATAAAATTTGTGCCGGAGGTAGTACCCACGTTTCCATTTAAGGTCCAAAAACTGCTTCCGGCAGATGAATCCAATCGCTCCCAGATACTACTATTAAAATAATAATATCCAGTTCCACTACCGCCTGTAGTTGCCGGATTGGTATTGTAGATCAACAATCCTGTAGCGGCAGTATTAACACCGTCTAGCATGGTATCCGTAACGTTTCCCAAAGATATTTTAGGAATTAAAATCCCCTTATCCGAAGCAGATATTTCTAAAATTGTAGACGCATCCGGAACTGTTGTGCCAATACCTACCTGGGCTATTGAGAATGTTGAAAATGCAATAAATGCTGAAATAAATAATACTCTTTTCATGATCATTTTTTTTTTGAAGTAGGCTTGCTTTGGTAAAGGGGCTTTAAATATATAGCATTCATTATTAAATAAATAGGGGTAAATCCCCCTATTTTTAAGTTTATGTTTTTTACGGTTTTTAACAATACTTGCAAAGCTCTTTACAAAATCGTAACATTACATACCGAAAAAAAATAAACGAATGCAAGACCAGGACAACCTATCAAAAATCAATATTGAAGATCAAAAGATCATGGAAAACAAAGAGCTGAATATTTGGGAAGCTCTTATTCCTGTGGTAATTTTAATGGGCTTGCTCGCCTATAATATTTTCTTTGCGGACGGAGCCTGGTTAGGAGATTATTCTAACCAGTACATTCTTCTTATGGGTGGAGGAGTTGCTGCAGTAGTTGGTTTTTTCAATAAAGTGTCTCTCGGTAGAATGTTTGTAGAGATCTGGGAAAACTTAAAAAGTATTTTTATCCCCATTATGATATTACTTCTGGTAGGCGCCCTCGCTGGTACCTGGTTGGTTAGCGGTGTTATACCGGCAATGGTCTACTACGGATTACAGGTATTAAGCCCTGAAATTTTTCTACCTGCTTCAGTAGTGATCGCTGCTATTATATCAATCGCAACAGGAAGTTCCTGGACAACTTCAGCAACTGTAGGTATTGCTCTTATAGGTATTGGAACAGCTTTGGGAATTTCAGGAGGAATGATAGCCGGTGCAGTGATCTCCGGAGCTTATTTTGGTGATAAGATGTCTCCTCTAAGTGATACCACTAACCTGGCCCCTGCTATGGCTGGAACCGATCTCTTTACACACATTAGATATATGGCCTTTACAACAGTGCCTACCATAATTGTGGCCCTTATCGTATTCTCAATTATCAGTACGATGATCGATACTACGGGAAGTGCAGATATTAGTGGCCTTTTAGCTACTATCAATACTACCTTTGTAATTACGCCGTGGTTATTTATAGTTCCACTGATTGTTATCGCCTTGATCTTATTGAAGACAAAACCTCTTATTGCCCTGGCAGCCGGTGTACTTTCTGCCGCTGTTTTTGCCTTTATCTTTCAGGCAGAAATTTTGAGCGGATTGTCTTCCTCTAATACATCTTCCATTATCAATGCAGTCTTTACAGATACGGCCATTGTAACGGATAATGAAAAGCTCAACGACCTGTTTTCATCCGGTGGAATGAAAGGAATGTTGTGGACCATCTTTTTAATCATCTGTGCAATGGTATTTGGTGGTATCATGGATGCCATTGGAGCCTTAGCCAGAATTACAAGAGAGCTGCTAAAACTTGCCACTACGGTTTTTGGACTCTTTGCAAGTACAGTGATAAGTTGTTTAGGACTAAATGCAATTGCATCAGACCAATACCTGGCGATCGTAATTCCCGGAAAAATGTTCAAGAAAGCATTTGACGATCGTGGCCTGGCCCCAGAAAACCTTTCCAGAACGCTTGAAGACAGTGGAACAGTCACTTCTGTCCTGATTCCCTGGAACACTTGTGGTGCATATCAAAGTGGTGTTTTGGGAGTAGGTGTAGGTGAATACTTTTTCTATGCGATCTTCAATTGGTTGAGTCCGTTTATGACACTTCTTTTTGCTGCTTTCAACATAAAGATTCGTCAATTGGCCGGAGCCAAAACTGCTTAATATTTTATAGGAAGAATTCACAAAAAATTAAATGCTTTTAGCTTTTAATTCAGCTTTTGAATTTGTACTTTTGCACCCTTAAATAAGTACTAAAATTCAAAAGCAATAATTATGGCATTTGTAGGTAAAAAATTCCCTGATTTATTCGTTGACGCAACAGATAAAAATGGCGTAACACAAAAAATAAATATTCTTTCAACGGCAAAGAGCGAAGGAAAGAAAATAATCCTTTTTTGGTACCCGAAAGACTTTACTTTTGTTTGTCCGACCGAGTTGCATGCTTTCCAAGCAGCACTGGACGAATTTGAAAAAAGGAACACTTTGGTTATAGGAGCTTCATGCGATACTCCGGAAGTTCATTTCGCCTGGTTAAATACACCAAAGAACAATGGTGGGATCGAAGGTGTAACCTACCCTCTACTTGCAGATACAAACCGCAATCTATCGTCACAATTGGATATCTTGGATATTACGAACGAACGTTACGATGAAGAGACCGGAAATGTACTCGTAGATGGCGACAATGTTACCTATAGAGCTACTTACCTAATCGATGAAGAGGGAACCGTTTTTCATGAAAGTATTAACCATATGCCGGTGGGTAGAAATGTTTCAGAGTTTATTAGATTGATCGATGCATATACTCATGTTCAGGAGAATGGAGAAGTATGTCCTGCAAACTGGCAGGAAGGAGCTTCAGCGATGAATGCAGACCGCAAAGGAGTTGCAGAGTATTTAAGCCAGCATTTAAACTAAAAGATTTAATAGTTTATAGATTAAGTTAAGTTGTTTAGAGCCCTCTCTTTCTAAAATTTAGAAGAGAGGGTTTTTTATTACTGAAAGCATGTATCATAAGTACTAACTTAAACAGATAATGGTCTCATACGAAAGGTTCAAGTACTTTTAAACATAAGAAGTGGTTTAATATTGAAAAGAATATGTGATTTCAAATCCAGTAAATAGATAAATTCTAATCAATTACTTCTCTGGTGATCTATACAGCGCTTCTAAATATTATACTGCTTTTATAATTTAATGGGAGGGATTATGTATTTTTATACTTCAGTTTTATTCAAAAAATATGGCATTTATCACACTCGGCGGAAATCCTGCAGAAACCATAGGAGACCTTCCGGCAGTAGGCACTACAGTTTCAAATTTTGTATTGAGAGCTACAGACCTGTCTTTGAAGTCTTTATCAGATTATAATGATTACAGAAAAATCCTGAATATTTTTCCCAGTATAGATACAGGAGTTTGTTCGGCTTCTGCAAGGAAGTTTAACGAAGAAGCTTCCAACTTAAAGAACACAAAGGTTTTATGTATTTCCAGAGACCTTCCATTTGCTCAAAAACGTTTTTGCGCTGCCGAAGGAATTGAAAATGTGGAAATGCTTTCAGATTTTGAAGATGGGAGTTTTGGAAAGACCTACGGTTTAGAGATCATCAATGGTGCTTTTAAAAACTTGCATTCAAGAGTAGTCATTGTTTTGGATGAAGACAACAAGGTAATTTATACAGAACAAGTACCTGAGATAGGTCAGGAACCCGATTATATTTCGGCTTTAAAAATGTTACGATAAATGTGGAATTCTTATTTGGGCAAACGCCTTAAAGGTTTTGGCTATGCATCTAAAGGAGCCTGGATGCTACTTAAAAATGAGCCAAGTATTCAAGTACAGGCCGTTATTGCTGTCTTAATTACTATCGCAGGATTTTATTTTGAAATTTCAACAACCGAATGGCTGCTTCAAATATTCGCTATAGGCTTGGTCATGAGTATTGAAGGGCTCAATACCGCTGCCGAAGAAATGGCAGATTTTGTCCACCCTAATTTCCATAACAAAATTGGGTATATAAAAGATGTTGCCGCCGGTGCAGTATTCTTTGCAGCGATAGCAGCAATCGTTATCGCCTGTATTATTTATATTCCAAAGTTCTAGGTCCCCAAAATCACCCAAACAGGTGATTGACAGCCACTTGTTTACTTTGTAAGTTTATTCCTAAATAAATTTTCTAAGTATATTAACTCTAATTTCTGAATACATTATGAGACTAGCTATCATTCTTATTTGTGCGATTAGTTTTGTGTTTCAAACGAATGCACAGAACAAAGAAACACTTTCACCAATTATTTTTATTTACGATGCAAGTGGCTCTATGTGGGGGCAAATGCAAGGCAAGACCAAAATGGAGATCGCTTCAGGTGTATTGTCTACTTCAATAAATAACCTACCTGAAAATCAAGAAATTGGTTTGGTGGCTTATGGCCACAGGAAAAAAGGAGATTGCAAGGACGTCGAGTTTTTAGTGAATGTTTCCAACGGAACTAAATCTAAGGTAAATAGTGCACTAAAAGGAATCAAACCACTGGGAATGACACCTCTTGCCTATTCTGCAACACAAGTGATCAATAAGCTTCGCGTTTCCAAAACAAAAGCTACCATTATTTTGGTCACTGACGGAATTGAATCCTGTAACGGTAATATCTGTGATGTGGTAAAAGCCGCCAAAAAGGAAGGCATCGATTTTAGACTACATATTATTGGATTTGGCTTAAAAGCTGGAGAAACAGAACAGCTTAAATGTGCTGCAAACGCTGGTGACGGGCAATATTACGATGCTGCAGATGCAAGCGGCCTAAGTGATGTTCTGAATGAAGCTACTTCGGAAACCGTAGACAAACCAAAAGGTAACTTTGGGGTTTACGCTGTTAAAAACGGAGAACCGATTGACGCTTATGTAAAAGCATTTAAAGCCGGTACCAAAGAAGAAGCAGGTACATTAAGAACTTATAAAGAAACCCGCTATATGTATCTGCCTGCCGGAACTTATGACCTTGTAGCACATCCTCTTGGTAGTGATGTAAATTCAATAACTATAAAAGGAGAACAAAGTTTCGATGACAAAGTAACCGAACGTACCATTAGTTTTGATGGCGGAAAAGTAGGTATTACCACTACAAACAATGGTAAAAATTGGGACTGTACCGTAAAAGTCTATGGACAGGACGGGAAAGTAGTTGCTACCGTACGCACATATAAGGCTCCAAAAGAAGTGGAGGTAGATCCGGGGATCTACAAAATTGCCATTCGGGGACTGGCCATGGAAGGAATTGAAACCTATACCGAAATAGAAAACATAACTGTTAATGCAGGAGGTGTTACCCCTGTTTCACATGATTTTAAAACAGGAACCCTTTTTATTGATGCAAAAGGAGGAGGCAATTCTATTGACAGTGTTGTAACTATATATGAAACATCTACAAATAAAAATGTGGCAGGTAGCCGTACTTACGACCGTGGCACTGAATTTTTATTGAATCCGGGTACTTACAAAGTTAAAGTAGCTCCGCTAGGAAATTTTAAAGACAGAAAATCACAAAGCCTTACCATAGAAGTAAAAACAGGTGAAGCCGTTACAAAAACAATTAATTTTTAAAGATGAAAAAACTACTAAAACCTGCCAGTATATTATTCTATCTCCTTTGTTTGCCGGTCTTTTTTATCATTGGCGTCTATTTTGCCGGGCTTATTGATGCAGGAGAAGGACAGGGACTAGCAGGAGGTGCAATTGTGTTAGGTTGGGGTGTTTTGTTTGCCGGAGTAGCGTTTATTACCTCTTTTTTTGTAGTGTATCACATACAACATAAAAAGGTAATACTAATGAATTGGATCTTATTCATTCTCCTTTTAATTGGCTATGGAATTACGCATTACAGATTTAAGATGCGTGAAAAAAATGACAAAGAACCCACAGATTCTAAAAAGGTAAGCTCCCCGGCAGCAACAAAAACAATGGCAATGCTCAACTATAAAGATGCGAAAGATGCAGTAGAGGTTTCCGGACAGACTCAGACTACAATGGGAATGGGTTATTTCTCTCCTAACTATTTTGAGAATCCTGTACTTTATTTTTATGGGAACCTCAACCTGGAAAAATCAATTAGGGAGCATATGCCGTATGACAGTATCACCTTTTCAAGAAATAAATATGGTTCCTTTGAGATCGCTACCGCTCCGCCCTGGCTTGTCCCGGACCATTTAAAATTAGACTATGATCTATTGTATTTTAAAATTGAAAGTGTTACACAAGATTTTATAGAAGTAATTGTAAATACACAAAACGGGCAAACCTCTTATGTAGATCGGAGAGCCGGTAACATTGTTTATTGGCCGGAATTTCTTTTGAGTGTCCATTCCGTGGAATTTCTTCCCGGTTCTGGCGACAAGGTGCGATCCCGTCCTTTTAAAAATGCGAGCTTTAGCAGTAGTCCCCATGAGTTTATGCGCCCGCTTAGAATTAAAGGAGAATGGATGGAGGTCGTTTTGATGGATCATGGTTTCAAAAAAACAGGCAAAGGCTGGATCCAATGGAAACGAGAAGGTAAATTACGGGTGATGTATAATCTTTTAAGCTGAAAAGGATTGTTATGTTTTAGAAAATTTTATGTAGTTTGGGACGTTTGATATTTGTATTTTTGCTCAAAAGACAACCCAACCTTACATGGCGAAGAAGAAAACCGCTACATCTAAAAAAACAAAAAAAACACGTAAAAAATTTAGTTTTGCGTTATCTAAACAACAAAAGGTCATTTTAGGTAGTTTCCTGTTCTTGTTAGGGATCGCACTGTTGTTCTCTTTTATATCTTACTTTTTTACCTGGCAAGCAGACCAAAGTGATATTGGGCTTATAGACCAACGTGACCTGGAAGCAAAGAACTGGCTCAACAAGTTTGGAGCCAATGTGGGACATTTCTTCATATACGATGGTTTTGGAATTGCTGCGCTTATTCTTGCGTTTTTAATAACACTTACCGGCGTATACTTCTTTTTCGATTTCGCAAAAAAACAGCTAAAACGTTTCTGGTTCTGGGGTGTATTGCTCATGATCTGGATTTCGGTATTCTTTGGTTTTTTTACTTCTAAAACCACACTTTTAAGTGGTACCATAGGTTTTGAGATCAATGACCTTCTTCAAGACTACCTGGGATTGATAGGTACAATATTAGTAATGACCTTTTTGGCCATTATCTATTTAGTGGTGCGCTTGAAAGTAACTCCTGAAAAAGTTGCTAGTGCTTTAAAAAGTACCAAAAAGGACATAGCACAGGATTTTACATCTCCGGAAGACAATACGGCTGATCAAACCGATTATGAAAAAGAAGTCATTCAAACGGTAACCGCTCCGGAAAAGACTACATTGGACCTCGATATACAAAAAGAGAAAATAGAAGAACCCACATTAAAAGTGGTCCCGGAAACAAGTGATATCTCCAACGAGACTGAGGTAACCATGGAAGTAGAACAAGCTGTTGAAGAGGAAACCGTTGAAGATAGTTTAAGCAAGAAGCTGGTATCGGACTTTGGAGAATTCGACCCAACTTTAGAACTCAGCAATTATAAATTCCCCACCATCGAATTGTTGAAGGATTATACAGGCGGACAAGGAATTACGATCAACCAGGAGGAGCTGGAAGAAAACAAAAATCGCATTGTAGATACTCTCAATAATTACAAAATTGGAATTGCAAATATTAAGGCTACTGTCGGCCCCACGGTGACCCTTTATGAAATTGTTCCTGAAGCCGGAATCCGGATCTCAAAAATTAAAAATCTGGAAGATGATATTGCGCTTTCACTTTCTGCTTTGGGGATTCGTATTATAGCTCCTATTCCGGGACGGGGAACCATTGGTATTGAAGTACCTAATAAAAAACCAAAGATTGTTTCAATGCGTTCCGTGATCGCATCCCCTAAGTTTCAGAATGCCGAAATGGAACTTCCCCTGGCTTTGGGAAAAACCATCAGTAACGAAACTTTTGTAGTTGACCTTGCTAAAATGCCACACTTACTAATGGCAGGAGCAACCGGGCAAGGTAAATCGGTTGGATTAAATGCAATCCTAACCTCATTACTTTATAAAAAACATCCTGCAGAAGTAAAATTTGTACTGGTAGACCCTAAAAAAGTGGAGCTTACACTCTTCAATAAAATTGAGCGTCATTACCTGGCAAAACTACCGGACAGTGAAGAAGCTATTATCACGGACACCAATAAAGTGATCTATACGCTCAATTCATTATGTATAGAAATGGACGCTCGTTATGACCTGCTTAAGGATGCAATGGTCAGGAACATAAAAGAATACAACACCAAATTCAAAGCCCGTAAGTTAAACCCCAATGAAGGGCACCGGTTCCTTCCTTATATAGTATTGGTGATCGATGAATTTGCAGATCTCATCATGACTGCCGGTAAAGAGGTGGAAACGCCCATTGCAAGATTAGCGCAATTGGCACGTGCCATAGGTATTCATTTGATCGTTGCCACGCAAAGGCCGTCTGTAAACGTTATTACCGGGATCATCAAAGCCAACTTCCCCGCTCGTGTGGCTTTTAGAGTTACCAGTAAAATTGATTCCCGCACTATTTTAGATAATTCCGGGGCCGATCAATTAATAGGGCGCGGAGATATGCTATTTACGCAAGGTAATGACCTTACCCGCCTGCAATGTGCATTTGTGGATACTCCGGAAGTAGCAGATATCACAGATTTTATTGGCTCTCAAAAAGCATATGCAGATGCACACATTTTACCTGAATATGTAGGTGAAGAAGGTGGCACAAATCTTGATATTAGTATTGAGGAACGTGATAAAATGTTTAGGGAAGCAGCAGAAGTTTTAGTAATAGCGCAACAAGGATCAGCATCATTATTGCAACGAAAGTTAAAATTAGGCTACAATCGTGCCGGAAGAATTA
>JANQOS010000159.1 GCA_028285705.1 Altibacter sp. | reverse complement strand
GAATGGGGCGATGTTAATAAAAATAAGGTAACCATGAAAGAGGTTGCTCCTATATGGCCGGGATGCGAAAAGGGCAGCACATCTGAAAAGAAGAATTGTTTCTTTAAAAAACTGTCTCAACATGTTGCCAAAAATTTTAAATATCCGCCGGAAGCTTATAAAAATAATGAGCAAGGGAAAGTAATTGTAGACTTTATTGTTAATGAAAAAGGGCTTGTTGAAGTAAAAAATGTTACCGGAGGAACTGCTTCCTTAAGAGCCGAAGCCAAAAGAAATATTCTCGCCATCCCTAAAATGGCAAAACCCGGCATGCTTGCAGGGAAACCCAGAGCTATCAAATATTCTGTTCCGTTTTCTTTTAAAACAGGAAAGTAATAATGTTCAGGACTTTTCATTCTTAGTTTTCTATGTATTTACTCTATTGTTTTCTCACAAGATGACGACTGCTTCAAAAGAAAAGAAAACGAGTGAAGATGTGGGTTTCGCTGTTATAAAAACTGTCCCTGTTTATTCCGGGTGCAAAGGAAGTCATAATAAGATATGCCTTTAACATTCTATAAACATCTTTATAAAAAACGATTTGTATCTTTAAGGAGTTGGTAAAAAAACCGACTCTTTTTTTATGATAGAAACTCAGGACCTGGTTTCCTTTTTCTTGGAAACCCGTCAGCATACCGAAAATATTTGCAAACCACTGGAAATTGAAGATTATGTTGTACAACCCATTGTAGATGTTTCTCCTCCAAAATGGCATTTAGGGCATACCACATGGTTTTTTGAAGAATTCATCTTGAAACCTCACAAACCCGGCTATGAGTTATTTCATGAAGATTTTGCATTTGTCTTTAACAGCTATTACGAAAATGTTGGCAAACGTGTTATCCGTAATGACCGTGGAAACCTTTCCCGGCCTGGTGTGGCAAAAGTATATGATTACCGCCATTATGTGACTGATGAACTTAGCACTTTTTTAGCTTCGGAAATTACTCCTGAAGTGGAAGAATTACTGATCATAGGAATTCACCATGAAAAACAACACCAGGAATTATTAATAACAGACATAAAATATATCCTTGGAAACAACCCGCTGCTTCCCAGGTACAATGATTCCTTTTCAGAAAACCCTGTCCAAAGATTTAATTTGGAATGGATCACTATGACCGAAGGAATTTACGGCATAGGGCATAATGATCCTGAAGCATTTTGTTTTGACAATGAATTAGGGAACCATAAAGTATATCTACAGGAATATCAAATTTCCAATAAACTTATTACCAATGGTGAGTATTTAAGCTTTATCAATTCCGGAGGCTACCAGGATTTTAACCTTTGGCATGCCGAAGGCTGGGATTGGATTCAGCAAAACAAAATTACCCAGCCTATGTATTGGCACCAGGTGGACAAAGAATGGTATCTATATACACTGCAAGGACTTCAGAAAATTGATAAGGAAGCTCCTGTTTCTCATATTTCTTATTTTGAGGCATATGCCTTCGCCCAATGGAAAGAATGCCGTCTTCCAACGGAATTTGAATGGGAAGCGGCCCAAAGCCGTTTCAATTGGGGCAGCCGTTGGGAGTGGACCGAAAGCGCATACCTTCCCTACCCCGGATATGCCAAGGCCCCGGGGGCTATTGGTGAATACAATGGCAAGTTCATGGTAAACCAAAAAGTACTTCGTGGTGGGTCAATAGCCACACCAGCAAAGCACACGCGACATACCTATCGCAATTTTTTTCAAACAAATTTGCGTTGGCAATTCACCGGGTTAAGGTTGGCAAAATAATTACGACTATTTAATTTATGAATTCACAAGCCTCAACACTATTGGATAACGCTTTTAAAAAAGATGTTTTTGAAGGCCTAACGCAGTACCCTAAATACTTGTACTCCAAATATATTTATGATAAAGCCGGAGATAAGTTATTTCAGGACATTATGGAATTGCCGGAATATTATCTTACCAACAGCGAATTGGAGATCTTATCGCTATATAAAGATGAAATAGTTGATTTGTTCTATAAAAATGAGGAAAGTTTCGACCTTATTGAACTTGGTGCGGGAGACGGAAAGAAAACAAAAGTACTACTAAAGCACCTCGCCGAGAAAAAAATAGATTTTGTATACAAACCCATCGATATTAGCCAAAATGCGATCGATAACCTTTCGGAAGCTTTGGGAAAAGAGATCCCTAATGTAACTGTTAGAGGTGAAAAAGGAGAATATTTTGAAGTTTTAGAGCGTCTTCAATCTTTCAGTTCAAGTAAAAAAATAATTCTGGTCCTGGGGTCTAACATTGGTAATTTATTACATCCCCGGGCTATCGATTTTCTAACAAAGCTGAAGGATACCATGACACGTGACGACCTTCTTTTTATGGGGTTTGATCAGAAAAAAAATCCGCAAACAATTCTGGATGCCTATAATGACGCTGCCGGAATAACTGCGGCATTCAATAAGAACCTGTTAGTACGTATTAATCGTGAATTGGGCGGAGATTTTGAAATTGAAAAATTTAAGCATTGGGAGCTATATGATCCTGAGACCGGTACCGCAAAAAGTTATTTGATCGCTACCGAAGCAATGAAAGTCACTATAGAAGCTTTGGAACTCACTATACATTTTGATCCCTGGGAAACCATCCATACGGAAATCTCTCAAAAGTATGATGAAAAAGTAATAAAGTGGCTTGCAAAAGAATCGGGATTAGAAATTGAAACGTCTTTCAAAGACAGTAATGCATATTATACAGACTACATTTTTAGAAAAAAACTATGAAAGCAATTTGGAACAATACGATCATCGCAGAAAGTAACGATACGGTTGTAATAGAAAACAATCACTACTTCCCTCCGGAAACCATTAATAAAGATTTTTTTAAAGAGAGTGACACCCATACACACTGTCCATGGAAAGGTGAGGCTTCTTACTATTCTATAGAAGTAGACGGTAAGGTAAATGCAGATGCTGCATGGTATTACCCAAAAACATCACATCTTGCAAAGCCTATAGAAGGATATATCGCTTTCTGGAAAGGGGTACAAATAGAAGAATGATCTATAAAAACGAAATAAGCCTTTGCAAATCCTCTTCTGTATTATAAAAATGAAAACTAACTCTTATTCCTTTGTCCCGTAAGGAACAAATGATATGGTTTTCTTTTAATTTCTGAAATAATTTTGGGTCGCCTTTAATATTAAAAATGGCCGAGTGTTGGTTTCTGTTTAAAACCATATTTTCCAATAGGCCCATTTCGGAAAATTTATTTTTCGCCTTTTGAGAAATTTCCGAAACCTTTTCAGAGATCGTTTCTATTCCAATTTTTTCTAAAAAGTAAAGAGATTGTTCCAGGCTTCCATAGTTAAGAGTATCTTGATGCCCCGGCTCAAAGTGTTTCATAAAACCAATATCACCGCGTTTACTATAGATTGCTTCGGCAGAATTAAATCCAATTGTAGAAGGAAATATTTTGTGTTGCGCACTTTCTTTTACCATAAATATTCCATTGCCATAACCCGCCAATAACCATTTATAGCAACTGGCCCCTAAAACATCTAAAGGGCTTTCAGAAAAATTAAATCGTTCCGTTCCTAAATACTGCGTACCATCAGCTATTAATAATAAATTGGGGTGATATGCCTTAAGTTGTTTCAGAAAATCAAGGTCAATTTTAATTCCATTAAGATATTGTACCATACTAAACACAAACACATCGGGTTGGTTCTTAACAACAGCTTCTTCAATATTTAACTCCAGGTTTTCATCAATTTTAGCATAACAAACTTCAAAATCACGGTCTTCAATAGGCCAGTTTGTGGACGGATAATCCTTTTCCAGTAATAAGACCTTTTGCTTTTTGGGTAAACCTTCTAACAGTGTATTATAGCCAAAAGAGAAATTAGGGATGAGTGAAATCTCATTTTCCTGAACTGAAAAAAACCGCCCTACAGTCTTGCGGATACTTTTTAAATGGGTTCTATGCAGATCTCTAAAAACACTACCTCCGTTCATTAAATCGATATCATATTGATGCCGCCAATCTATTAATGATCTTGACACCAAGCCACAAGAAGCAGTATTCAGGTAGGTGTATTGTGATAAAACAGGAAACTCTTTTTTTAAATCTTCCATAAGACGATACGCTAAACGATCAAAATTAGGTATTTTTACAAGTGACATAAAAGTAACTATCTATGTTTTCAAAAACTAAAAAAACAGAAAGAATCGATCCGGAACAACGTGAACAATACGAATATGCGCGAGCTCGGATTAGGCAGAAAAAGGGATTGATGCGACATTTCATTGTGTTCCTGGTAGGTTCTGTCCTGCTTATTATAATCAATCCTGTTTTAGGTATTGGCGATGACTTTTTTATAAAGAATTGGTTTGTCTGGGCAATTTTAATTTGGGTATTTCTGTTTTTAATTCATGTATTCAATGTATTTATTATGAAGAGGTTCATGGGGAAAGAATGGGAGGACAGGCAGCTTGAAAAACTAAAATTGAAACAAGAAAAAAGGATAAGCGAACTTCAAAAACAAGTAGACAAAGAAATACAGCCTCAGGAAGTAAAAAAAAACGATCCACACAACCCCTTACCTCCAAAAACAGAATGATCACTATAATTGCTGCAGCCGGTGAAAACAATGAACTGGGCAAAGACAATGACCTGGTTTGGCACTTGCCGGATGATTTTAAACGGTTTAAACAACTCACTACCGGCCACCATATCATTATGGGACGTAAGACCTTCGAGTCGTTCCCAAAACCTCTTCCCAATAGGACACATCTTGTCATTACACGTAATACGGATTACCAAAAAGAAGGTGCTGTTGTCATCCACAGTATGGAGGAAGCATTGCAAATAGCCAAAGGAGATGCCCAGCCTTTTATTATAGGCGGAGGAGAGATCTATAAGATAGGACTTGAATTTGCAGATAAAATTGAACTTACACGTGTTCACGGAACTTTTGACGCCGACACATTCTTCCCGGAGATCCCTTCGGAAAATTGGCAATTAATCACAGAAGTATATCACGAAAAAGACGAGCGCCACAAGTACGCTTTTACATACCAAACCTGGTTAAAAAAATAGTTTAGTACTGAAGAACTCTCTATAGATGAATGTTTTTCTTCAAAAAATCTCTGCAGCTCATGATCTCAATCTATTAGAGGCAAGACCATTGTCAGGAGGTGATATCAATGAAGTCTTTTTATTGAAAAGTACTTCTCAAAATTATGTAGTGAAGATAAATAAAGCAGATAGGTTTCCCGGAATGTTTAAAGTGGAAGCTAAAGGTTTACAGCTTTTAAATTTGACCTGCAGTTTTAAAATTCCACAAGTAATTGTATACGGAACAATTGAGAACTCTTCTTATTTGCTTCTGGAATACATTCCAACAGGAAGCCCTTCTCAGAATTTTTGGGATGTATTTGGTGAAAATTTAGTCAAGCTACACAAAACAACACAGCAAAATTTCGGATTGGACCACAACAATTATATAGGAAGCTTAGTGCAATATAACACTCTGGAATCTTCCGCTTCAGAATTTTATATTAATCAGCGTTTGGAACCACAGTTTAAACTTGCACATGATCAAGGTTTCCAATTTTCCGGCTTGGATGCTTTTTTTAGAAATATTACGGAAATCATCCCTAACGAGAGCCCTTCTTTGGTTCATGGAGATCTATGGAGTGGAAATTACCTGGTTTCATCACAAGGTGAACCGGTTCTTATTGATCCGGCAGTTGCATTTGCTCCTCGTGAAATGGATCTGGCCATGATGCGGTTATTTGGTGGGTTTTCCAGTGAGACCTTTTTGGTTTACAACCAAATTTTTCCTTTACCACAAGACTGGGAAGAACGAATTCCTTTATGGCAATTGTATTATATCCTGGTACATCTTAATTTATTTGGCAGCGGTTATTTATCGCAAACCAAGTCGATTATAAGTCAATTTTCATAGAATTAGTTTTATTTTTGCATTACTAAATAACAAAACATGAAAGCATATTTATTTCCCGGACAGGGAGCTCAGTTTACAGGAATGGGGTTAGATCTCTTTGAAGCTTCTACCAAAGCCAAAGATCTTTTTAACCATGCAAATGAAGTGTTAGGTTTCGACATTACTAAAATCATGTTCGAAGGTACTGCCGATGAGCTAAAGGAAACCAAAGTGACGCAGCCTGCCATTTTCTTACATTCTACCATCCTTGCCGAAGTAATGGGTAGTTCTTTTCAACCCAATATGGTTGCTGGCCATTCTTTGGGAGAGATCTCGGCTTTAGTAGCTAACAGAACCATTGCTTTTAGTGATGGGCTACAGCTTGTGTATAAACGTGCTTTGGCAATGCAAAAAGCGTGTGAACTAGCGCCTTCAACCATGGCAGCTGTTTTAGGGTTGGACGATTCTGTTGTAGAGACTATTTGCGAGAATACTCCCGGAATTGTAGTAGCTGCCAATTACAACTGCCCGGGCCAATTAGTAATTAGTGGAGAGATAGAAGCTGTCAACAATGCATGTGAAGCTTTAAAAGACGCAGGAGCGCGCCGTGCTTTATTATTACCGGTAGGTGGCGCATTCCATAGCCCGTTGATGGAACCAGCAAGGGAAGAACTGGCTGCTGCTATTGAAAATACCCAATTTACAGAACCTGCCTGTCCCATCTATCAAAACGTTAGTACTTTTGCAGTAACGGACCCCGGCGAAATTAAAGCGAATCTCATATCTCAATTAACTGCTCCTGTTAAATGGACACAAAGTATCCAAAACATGATAAAAGACGGTGCAACACATTTTATTGAAGTTGGCCCCGGAAACGTTTTACAGGGACTGGTAAAGAAAATTAACAGAGAAGTAGAAACAGAGAAAGCCTCTTTATAAAACAAAACCCGGACAGATATCCGGGTTTTATTTTTTACCTCTAAAAAGATGATGATCAGGGTTGTTTGTAAACAACACCCTCTTTCATCACAAATATTACATTTTCCATAGTATGGATGTTTTGTGTAGGGTCTTCATCTACAGCTACTATGTCTGCCAAAAATCCTGAAGTGAGTTGACCCAATTCATTTTCCATTTCCAGCAATTTCGCATTGGTGATCGTTGCAGATTGAAGAGTTTCCATAGGTGGCATCCCCGCTTCTACCATATAACCAAATTCTTTTCCGTTCTCTCCATGAGGAAATACGCCAGCATCAGTCCCAAAAGCAATATTGACACCTTCTTTATATGCCATAGCATACATTCCCTGGATCTTGGATCCTATTTCTAAAGCCTTCGGAACAATAATAGCAGGATAAAATCCTTTAACCTTCGCCTTCTCTGCAACATATTTTCCTGCTGTAATGGTTGGCACCAAATACGTACCATATTGCTTCATTAAAGCAGCAGTTTCCTTATCCATTAAAGAACCATGTTCAATAGTGGTGACACCGGCTCTTATGGCGCGTTGCATACCTTCGATCCCGTGTGCATGTGCAGCCACTTTCATACCATAGTCCTTTGCTGCAGTTACTACAGCATTCACTTCTTCCTGGGTAAATTGTGGGTTTTGCCCGTTCTTCGCAACACTTAAAACTCCTCCAGTAGCGGTGATCTTGATCCAATCGGCACCGTTTTTATAACGTTGGCGTACGGCTTTATAAGCATCATCGGCACTATTCACGACTCCTTCTTTTGGCCCCGGATCTCCCATCAGCTCTTTTTTCCTTCCATTAGAAGGATCCGCATGGCCTCCGGTTGTTCCCAAAGCCTTTTCTGCAGTAAAAATTCGTGGCCCCGGCACTTTACCTTTGGCAATGGCATTTCTAAGTGCAACGTTTACACCACTGCCTCCCAAATCACGAACCGTAGTAAATCCGGCCATAAGTGTCCGTTTGGCAAAATTGGCAGCATTGAAAGCCACATCTGCATCGTTCAAAGTAAACCGTTCCAAATAACGATTGGGATTGGTTTCTCCTTCAATATGCACGTGCATGTCTATTAGACCGGGAAGTACTGTCTTGGTCTTTAGATCAATGACTTTATCGCTTTGCCCGGGAGAAGAAAAGCCATCTTCTACACGAAGGATCTTTTTTCCCGAAACAACAATTGTCTTGTTGGTAAGAACTTTACCGTTTTTGGTATCAATAATTTTTCCACACTGTAATAAGGTTTCCTGTGCTTTAACTCCAAAGCAAATACACAACAATGTAATAACGAGTAAATTTTTCTTAATCATAACTTTCTAACTTTTTGTTCCCATTTCCATGCAGAAGAGAGAGCATCTTCGATTGTCTTTTCAGCTTTCCAGCCTAAAACATGATTAGCTTTAGTTGTATCTGCATACACAGAGATCACATCTCCGGGACGTCTGCCTACAATCCTGTAATTCATTTTTTGGCGGGTAACTTTTTCAAAGGTTTGAACTACTTCTAAAACCGAGCTCCCTTTTCCGGTACCCAAATTGAAAATTT
>JANQOS010000156.1 GCA_028285705.1 Altibacter sp. | reverse complement strand
TCGTGGTGGCCCCGGCATTGGTAAAGGTCCCGGATATTTCTTCATATACTCTATAGCCTGTCACAGCCACATTATCTGTAGCTGCTCCCCAGTCCAATTGTACGGAGGTATCGGTAATATTAGAAGCCGTTAGATTTAAAGGTGCAGATGGCCTTTCCTTGTCGCCACCATCGTCATCGCTCAGACATCCGCTTACCAAGAACAGTGCTGCTAATAGTATAAAAGGGGTGAGTTTCTTCATTTTGGGTCAAATTTTCGTTAAAAATATAAAATTAGCCTGAAACTGAAATACTTCGGCAATAATTTATATCCTCTTTATATAGTAACATTCACTCAACGAAAAACCCTATTCCCTAAAGCCACTTTTTTATTCTATACGCCTTCCCCTAGTTTCGGAAAGAATTTAAAATTAATAAGATGAAAACAAAAATGCTTTTACTGGTATTCCCGGTCATGATCGCGGGAGCTTTCTTTTCAGTATTCAATTCTGAAGATAATACCTATGCCGAAACAAAACGATTTTTAGAGCCTATTGAAGGGTGTGTATTCATGACCCTTATGGGAGAACAGTCCTCCGAAGATTTTGATATTTACAAGACCGGAGAGAACAACAGCATGTCTGTTCGTGACGGACTTCATTGGTTGTCCGACGCACAATTGCCCAACGGAGGCTATGGTGCCGGGAGCCATAGCGCGCAACACGTAAGGGACCCTCATGCGGTAAAGGCAGATCCTGCAACCACGGCTATGGTGGGAATGGCTTTTTTACGAAGCGGAAATACCTTGACCAAGGGGCGTCATTCAAAGAACCTTAAAGAGCTGATCAACTATTTGCTGGAAACGGTAGAGAATGCTCCCAAGAAGGACGCGTATATCACCGATGTCCGCAATACCCAGATACAAACCAAACTGGGGCAGAACATAGACGCGGTATTGACCGCACAGTTCCTTTCCAATCTATTGGACCGCAACTTAAGAGGAGTGAACAAAAGACGTGTGGAGCGTTGCCTGGATATTTGCGTGTCCAAAATTGAAAAAGGGACCGATGCTTCCGGAAGACAGGCAGGAGCCGGTTGGGCAGGAGTACTGCAAAGCGGTTTGGCAAACAGCGCTTTGGAAGCGGCACAGTCTGTAGGGGCCGATGTGGACGAAGAGGTACTGGACCGTAGCCGTAATTACCAAAAGGATAATTATGACTCTACAACGGGAGATGTAAAAACCGAAGATGGTGCCGGGATCATGCTGTATGCCGTAAGCGGAAGTGTAAGAGCGAGCGCCAAAGAGGCCCGTAAGGCACAGGAAGCGATCAATAAGGCAAAGAAAGAAGGAAAACTGAAGAAGAATGCCGAAGTAACGGTAGAGAATCTAAAGAATGCCGGCTATTCTGAAGAAGAAGCCATAGAGTATAACGCCTCGTATAATGTATACAACGCTGCAAAGGTAACGGCACAGCGCCAGGATGTATTGAATGGTTT
Source organism: Altibacter sp. (assembly GCA_028285705.1). Taxonomy (GTDB): domain Bacteria; phylum Bacteroidota; class Bacteroidia; order Flavobacteriales; family Flavobacteriaceae; genus JANQOS01. The sequence goes on along the minus strand of JANQOS010000156.1, from coordinate 13,310 downwards.
TGGGAACAATGGGGGAGAAGAGTTCTTAAGCTTTTTGCAAACGGGAGAATCTCTGGTGGTGAACCAGGACAAGGACTGGAAAAAGTGGTATGACGATATGAGCGGACGTATATTAAAGATCCAAAACCCGGACGGAAGCTGGAACGGACACCACTGTATTACCAGCCCGGTATTTTGTACAGCGACCAGTGTATTGCTACTTACGGTAGAGAACGATATTGACTTTTTAAGTAAAGTAGGGGAATAAAGATAGTTTTTTAGGTTGGTGGAGCACCGTTCTAAACTCTTTTTAGAGTTAAGGGCGGTGTTTTTTTAGTTGACCAGTGTAATGGTGAGCTTGTTCTTTTTAACGGTGACCAACACCTCTTTTCCTTCCTCAAAACCGGAAGTTCTTAGCCATTTGCCCTCAAGTCGAATTTCGGGAACAGCAGTATTGTCATACGTCCGACGGCGAAATTTCTGATATATTTTTAGCTTTCTATTTAATTTCATTTTTAATATGTTCGGAATAACGAACACAAGATATAAAAAAATTATTGAATTTCGGTATAGTGAACACGAAAGAAGAAAAATATTTCCAGAAACTAGGTGACCGGATCAAAAAGCTACGGCAGGAAAGAGGCCTTGACCAAAAATCCTTTGCTTTTGATTGTGAAATAGGAAGAACTCAGTTGTATATGATCGAAAACGGTAAAACCAACCCTCGTTTACTTACCTTAAAAAAAATTGCGAAGGGGCTTGATATGAGTGTTTCTGAGCTTTTGAAAGTTGCTTGACCATCTTAGCTGTGAATTATATGCGTAGTTTAACTGAGGTTATCAATCGTTTTTATTATTTGTATTGTGCTTAATGTGCTGTGTACGCACATTTCTGCAAATTGTTTTTCAGCAGAAAGGTCATGAGTTGTTTTATTCATAAGATCAATGGAATCTCCCACTAATGCAATGGCTGAAGTAGCAAATTTTCTAAGTTTTTTATTTTTCCTCCCTGATAGGTTATATTCTATATAGGCTGTAAGCTGGTTTTTAAATTTTCCTTTACTCAAATCACGAGCAGTATCAGCCGGTATATGAACTGTTTCATCAAATACATAATTTGCCAGATTTTGGAGTATTGTTCTTGAGATATTACCAATTCCTTGGAAGTCTAAAGAATCTGAACTTTGCTTTAGCTTTTCGATAAGTTTGGCTTGCTGTGAGTCTATTTCCTCCCACTTGGTCATTATTGCTGAGATTTTAAAACTTGAGACTTCCAATTTTTCGATGTTTGGTAACAAAGTGACCTCTGCAAGCTCAAATAGGTCTTCATCAATTATTGATCTTATCCTGTAACCAAAAGAGGTTTCGAATTTTCCTTTCTGATCTATGTGTTTCGTAAATATTGAAGGATGTACGTGAACTTTTAGGTTATAAAGGTTTCCTGGATAGGATTTATTCCAATGTGGGACAAATTCAAATTCGGAAAAATCAATTACTTCTATAAGGTCCATTTCATTCTTGTTTGATGACATATCTCTTAGCAAGTGTATAATTTTTGTTACTAAAGTATTTTCAATCATAGAAATTGCGTATAATTTATTATATCATCCATAAAACTTCTCTTATCCATTCAATTCTAAAATGTAACAGCATGTTTTGTCAATATAAACTTAACATTTATCCCAATATATTCCTGTATATGAGTAGTTTTTTGTTATTCTTTCTTTCAACATTAGATTCATTAATTATGAAGTTTGTTCACAACTCTTATAGCTCTCCAACAAATGGAATCTCCCAGAAGGGCATATATTCGGTCCAACCCATGAAAAAGGAAAACAATACGTGAATAACAGGAGCTGATAAGAAACTTAAAAAGAGATATAGAATTGTTCTTTTAAAATTCATTTTCAGTACAACGGGAGGGAGCAGGACGGTCATCAACATGGGAACAGGGTAATAGATCCACCATGGTAAACCCATTTGGGCCCCGTATTTTCCAAATAACATCCCCACAACCACTACAAAAAGGGATAGCACAATAATGGATCTTATTTTCTCTTTAAAGATTATTTTTCCAACAACCACTCTGATAATAAGATAGAATAGTATAAGTGAAGCCAGGATCATTAAAGGAAAGTGCCAGGCCGTATCTAAACTTTGTTGCGCGATGATCAGGTTCATACTATTAGAGAATTATCAAAAAGAATAGAATATTTCATGTTTGTAGCTGGCTTTTTACGCATGGGTAAAAATGTGATACAACTTATAATGTACCTATAAATGTAGCACTTCTCTAAAATATATTTCCGGGCATTAGTGGATTTTGTTCCGGGTTGTGTTTTTTTTCAGGAAGATGAGGTCTTCTCGGATAATTTTCTTTTCCCTGCTATTTGCACGGGTCATATTTTTGGTCCTGGTACATAAGCTGGTTGAGAATTTGGCATGGGACCCATTCGCATAAAGCAACCATTTTTCTCCAACCTTTGGGAAAATTCCACACATTCCGGATTGGCTGCTTGATGACAGGACGATCGTCATTTTACTTATTTTGCCTTTAAAGACTTCATGAATTCCAACTTCGATCTTTTGAGTATGCTCTCCAAAGTCAACAGCCAGTATTTTCCCGGTTGCAATAAGGTCGTATTCATTAAATTGTTCTTGGTCGATCTTGCCAAGGTTTATGCAGGTACAGGCATAGCCGGTAGTAAATGATATAAAGAATAGGATTGTCCAGATTGATTTCAATTGCATTTCTTGTCTCAATTAGCCGCGAATATGATATTTCTATAAATGCATCATTCAATTACCATACCATTTGCAAACAAAAAAGGAACCGTATCTCTGTGGTTCCTTTTTTCTTATCGAGATTTTTCTCCGCCTTTGGCGGATCAGATTGACAGTTGGATTTACTTTTCCAGGGGCCCTTCCCAGATCGCCTGTTCGATCATCCATTTACCATCGGTCTTTGAAAGCAGTAAATAATCGGTTCCCCACCAGGCAACCACCTTGGCAGATGCTATGGCATTTCTAACCTCAAAGACCTCCACTATTTTAGGGGCGTCGTCTTTGGCAAACTTTTTTTTCTCCATCACGTTTTTTGCAAAGGCTATCGCTTGTTCAAAGGACATGGAGCCTGCATGCTCATATACGCCGGACGTCTTATTTTTCCAAAACCCGAATTTATAGAGTTCCGGTTTCACACTCTTCTTCAGTTTTAAAGTATCCCCTTCATAGAATCCTTCTATATACCCCAAACAGGCGGCTTTTACCGCTTTTTTATCTTCGTCGGTCTGTGCATTGGCAAAGGTCCCTATAAAGAAGGCTGCAACAAATGCTAAAATGAATTTCATAATTTTTTGGTTTAAAGGTTATTATAAAGAATCTACATGCGAGACTACTTCTATGAGGTCTTTCTCCCTGTTAAGGTTCAACTTATTTTTTTTAGCGTAGCTTTTTGCATCTTTCTTTTGGTTTCCAAAAGCTTTTATCTTTCCGCCTTTGGAAGAAGGCAGTTCTGTAAACATACCTTCTTCATCTACAAGATATAAAATTTCTTTTTCACGGTACATAGCTGCAATATCTTTCCCCATCGAGTTGACCGCCTTTTGAGAAGGCATGTATTTCTTCTTTATCTTTTTGAATAAAGAATAGTTGTCACCCTTGTATAAAGCAATGAAATACCCTCTCAGGTTATTTTTCGCGGAAGAAATGTATTGAAAAGTATCATCTCCCATCTTTATATGAAGGTCCTTATTCCTTATCACTGTCTTTACGATCTTACCTTGCTGATTGATAGCATCCTTTATTTCGAATTCCTCTTTACTGGCATTATATCTTAAATACTTATTAAAGGCAACGACCTTTCCATTCATTAGAATACTGCCTTTTAAAAACTCTTTATTGTAATAGGGCGAACCTGTATAGTCATTTGGGTCGTCCATTAGGTTTACGGTTCTGTTGGAAATGTATTCTACAACGGGTGGTTCCTGAATTGCCTGTTGAGCGACTGTGACTGAAGAAACTAATACCGCTAAAAGAAAGCAGTACATGGTACTAAGATTTTTCATAAAAAATGGCTGTTTAGTTGTATTGAAGAATTAATTGGTTAATTATCCTGAGTTAGTTTTTCAATGATATTCTTTGGCACTGTAAACTAACTGTTTTTAAAAGGTTCAAAAGGAAATTCCTATCATCATTAACTAAGCCGATAAAAGCTTACCTAGATCAAAACCTCATATGTACCCTTAAAAAGAAACTATCTAAGGCTGTAAATAAGTAAAAAGGCCTACCATAATGATAAGCCCTTTTCAAAAGATCGACTCTTCCTATTCCCGTAACAGGAACTGCTCGAAGGCCCTTATAAATTCATCACCTAAATTGCTGTTTGTAAATACGATGTATGCGTATTTCTTTTCAGAATTGTAGGCAAACTTACTGTCGTAATCGCCGTTGTTGCCTCCGTGTGCGATGAGTTTTCCGTCTGCAGTGTCTTGTACAAAAAAACCATGTGATACATATTGCGGAATGTCCGGGTCGTATACCTTCTGTTCGGGTTTCAACACGGTATAGGGTGTATATATAAGTTCAAGGGGCTTCTTGCTCAATTCTTTCTCATTCATCATGGTCAATACAAAACCCTTAAATAAATGCGCATTGGTGGAGAGGCTCGATGCCGGACTGGCAATACGTTCCTTTTCCTTTATCTGTATATATTGGTGCATGTGTCCCAGAGAAAAACGTTCTTCAAGCGCATCTGTATAATAGAAATAGGATTTCCTTACATCAAAAGGTTTTTCTATTTCTTCCTCGAAGATGGTTTGGAGCTTCTTTCCGGTAATATGCTCAACAACCCTCCCTAAATAGTTAAAGGCTTCACCGGAATATCCAAAATCTGTCCCGGGGTCAAAATCAAGCTGGATCTCACCACCGTCTTTCCAGGTTCCGGGCCCTCCCCAAACCCAGTTTGGTAATCCGGATTGGTGCCCAAGAATGATCCTTGCAGTTAAGAGCTTTGAACGTTCGTCTTTTTCAATATTGGGAAAGGAGAGATATTGGTACAAAGGCTTGTCAAGGTCTATCACACCTCTTTCGGCCAACCGGAGTACCATTACTCCAAAAACAGACTTTGTGATAGAAGCTGCTTCAAATAGGGTTTCGTCATTGACCTTTTCATTGGTGAAATTACTTTTTATACCCATTGTTTTATCGTAAAAGACCTTGTTGTTCCGCAGGACAACAACAGATACGGCAGGTATTTCGAGGTAGTCTTTCCAGGTTTTTATAAAGTCATCGATATCTTTTGTTGTAACGTATTCAATGGGAAGGCCGTTTCCTTTGGTTTTGGAAGTAACAGGCTGGGGTATGACCTTTAGTCGAACAGGTTCCAACACGGTTGTTTGACCTGCTTTAATTTGAAAAGGGCTAAGGTTGGAATATTCAAATTTACGAGTGTTTTGCAAAAATCCTGAAGAGTAGACAGGTGATGTAAAATGCCTATTTGGAGATAATTTATAGGTTCCCAAAGGTAAAAAGGCTTGAAAGGCTCCGGTTGTATCTACATTGGTTTTTACCCATATTTCCGGATCCTCTACCGAAACAATATCAATAGAGTTGATCCTGTCTTCTGCTTCAAGAGCTTCAAAATCTATTTTTCCTTTTAGTTTGCCTGTCTTTACATTACGGTCGGCCAATAAGAGGTCTCCCAATTTTTGAGCTCCATAACTTTTCCCAAACCCATCTTTCCAAAGAAGAATGGTTTCATTGTCACTTCCCATATCACGGTCTACCATCATAAAATCCAGGCCAAGGATATGGTTGGGTCCTATAGATCCATCCAACTTCACTTTCCACTCATATTGAATGGTATTCCCTGCTCTTTTACGTGCAACCTGCGCCTTGTCCATGGTCAAAAAATGATTCTGTGTCCCAAAATTTCCGGGTTTATGCTGTACCTCCAATACGCGGTCTGTAGCAACATAATATACCGGTGTACCTCCTTTTATATGATGTGCCGTGTCCAAATACAAAAGCATATAATCTTGTGTCGTATAGCTTTTTCCGTTTTTACCTATAAAATCATCGTCCAGAACCTTTACTGCTATGTATAGCGCTTGCTCCAACTCATTGTAGGATGCAGCAAATTGAGCAGAGAAGTCTTCATTGGATTGATCATCATTTCCAAAAAAATGACTCATACGATACCAATTGACCGACTCTGACCAGTCTGCAAAACTTCCATCTATCGTAATGTTCTTTTCGGGATAGGCAAAAGCGATTTCCTGGGCACTTACTGTGTTGATCATTAAACTGAATAAGATTATTGACAAAAATTTATACATAGCATCTTAAAATTTTAGAAGAATTGATTCTTGTGTTTCCGGGTTAATGAATTTGATGGTTGGCGGGGTATTTTCTTTAAATACGGTGATGAACCGTAAATAGGTTTCCTGATTCTCTATAGGCGGTTGTGCACAAATATCTTCCAAACTTGCCGCTATATTAAGATCGGATTTGAGCATTAACTGAGTTTTCTTAGAATCTAAAAATTCGAATCGCCGGCAGACATTAGGAGTATAGTCGGATGCTTTAAAATCGGTATTCTCAATAGGAAAATTAGTGTGGTAATAAAAGCCTCCACTTTGTGGAGCAACCCATTTGATCTGGTTCTTGGATATTTCGGCATTCCGAACTTCTTTATCTGAAATAAGCATTAGGTTTTGAGGAATTGCCAAAGGAGTTCTTTCAATGAACTGTTGTGCTTCTTTCATCGACCCTGACTGTAACAGCTTCCGAATAAAAAACGGTAAAGGCAATCCTTGTGTATTCATTTTCAGCATCGGTAAGGAATTACAACTAACCCCCAGATTTTGTGATACCCCGCTAAGCGCAATATTGCCCGGCATCGTAAATACATAGTGGTCCTTATGGTCAAGAATTACAGGGCGATGTTTTCCGTGTAAAAAATCGGGCAGGTCCTGATTGTAAGCCAGTGCATTTTCATTTTTCCCCTGAAACGCAATGTTTGAGCAACTTTCAAAATTCGCTAAGCAAAAATTATAGATCTCTTCCCCGAGATTGAAATATAGCACCAGATCACGGTCTAGTTCCGCACCGTCTGCAATACCGTTCATTTCTTCAATCAACTCCGGTGTATGTTGCTTTATGGCATTTAAGAAACCGGTGTGTTTATACACGATATTATGGATACTATCCCTGTCTATTTTTAGGAAAGATGTAATGCCTTCTTCCCAGTTCTTTATTTGAAAACGAACGTCCTCTTTGAATTCTGTTCCGTGCATTTTCCCATTTTGGTAAGGGGACTGGGTTTGTAAAATGTAAGAAATGGAATGTAAAGATTGAGTTTCCTCCTTTTTAGAAACACACCCTGCAAATACTATTAGAACGAAAATAATAAGGTATCTGTTCATTAATTTGAATGATTGCTATTTGACAAAACTAACTACTGCGGTATAAACTAAATTGTATAATAGCGAAACGGTTCTTTCTCATTGGTAATAAAAGTTTTATTGTCCGCTAATTTTTTTGGTGAAAAGCCCCAATATTGTTTAAAATCCTGATTGAGATGCGATTGGTCGTAGTAGCCATGTTTGTATGCCAGGTCTGTTAGTAACTGATCATTTTTGGCATATTTTAGCTCTTCGGTAAATTTTCTGAACCTGATGCCTATAGCATATTGTTGTGGCGTAAGGCCGACACTTTTGGCAAATTTGGTTTCGATGGTCCGCGATGAAAGGTCAAGAGCAGAGAGAAGTTTGTTTTTTGCCGATTTAAAATCTGTATAATCAATATCCAGAAGCATACAACCATACCTTATTAGCTCCCAGTCTTTTGTACTTTTGGAATGGTCATCCAATACACTATTAACTGTTTGAATGATCTTGTCAAATTGAGTAATGGGGTGAAATGGAGCCAGTTTATTATATAGCTTCCGGTTGACCTCTTTTAAAGGAACAGTTTCATTAAGACTTTCCTTAAAGTTGAATCCGGATAGAATTCCCACTGCCCAGGGTTCCAGTTTAATGAAAGTGATATGTGTTTCGGGTAATAACTCTACGTCAAGAGGCTTATTCATTTGCCCTCCCAGATAAATTCCTTTTGAAAATGTCTCTATTTTATTGTTCCGAAACGTCCTATATCCGTTTCCAATCACAAAGGCCAACTCAAATCGCCCGTCTCCAACAAGCATGCCCGTATTGCGTTTAAATATTGAAGAAGAATTCTCCAATATCCATATTTTCTTGATAAATGAATGATTTATGTTTGTTGCCCCCATACTGTATACTTAAAGAGAACGTGTTTGTGGATAGTTCATTGTGGAACAGGTGCAACGGATTTTTCCGCTGTGACTGAAAGATAGCAAATTGTAATGAATCTTAATGAGGGGGCCGGCCGTTAAAAGTAGTAAGCCAAATAAATGAGGAAGGTTAGATAGGCAGGGATTTTACTTTGTATCAAAGGGGGGTAATGAAGGTGCAAAATCCCGACCTATTCTATTTATATGATCTATATCATTATGACCGTATACTCGGTACGGTATCAATTAATTGTTGTGTGCCGCTTCCATTTCGTAGGCGATCCATCTTCCTCCACCCAGGTTTTCGTCGGCAGTATATACTAAACTGATCGAACCTTTTCCTGCTTTGGTCTTGCTGGCACTTGTTTTTACACGGATCCTGTTCTGAGGTGAAGAATTGGCCTTCTCATTATAGATTCTTAGTCTTTTGTTACTGGTCATATTCACCAGTACGATCCTTCTTCCTTCGGTACCACCGGTAATACCGGTTATTTTAATGTCGTGAAGGTTGTCCAGGAAAAAGATCACAACACCTTTCTCATCGGCATCTATCCCCAGGTCCAGATTGTGTTGTTCTCCTGTGGTCTTCAAATTAATATACTTGGATTGCACATGCCTTCCGGTATTTAATTTTACTTTATTGTCTTCTATCATAAAATCTGAAGAAGCATCGATTCCAACTACTATATTGTTATTGTTAGCATCGGCGACCATTAATTGAAGTCCGTCAGACCTGTTCAATGAAGCAGCTCCGGAAACATCTCCGATCCTCATCTTACCGTTCACATCTAATGCGGTATCTGTATTGGGTGTAGTGGTATTTATTCCTACCTGTGCACTTGCAAGGCATGGAACTATTAGCAGTATAAGTAGGTACTTAAATTTATTTATAGTATTCATGGGGCGAACTATTTTAAATTTTACGAGGCGAAACTATAGTAAAGAAAATTCCTACAAAAATCTTTTCGATTAGTTGCTGAAATACTCGATTATCGTATACAGTTAATTTTTTTATCGATAAAAAGAAACATTTAATCGATAAATTATATTGATAACCATACAGTTAGAAAGAAAACACTTACTTTTTATTGTTGCTCAATTTTAAAAAAAGAGTCGCAAATTGCGACTCTTTCCTATAATTAAGATATGGGAGCTCCTATTCGAGTTCGTCGTAATAGTTTACAACAATGACATGATGATCCCGGTCTATAGCATAGTACCCAACGGCAACACCTCTGCTTCTTTCTGTCATCATTGCCTGGTAGTGGCCTCCATTGGGCCCTTCTTCATAAAAAAGTTTTGGGACCCACCATACCGATTTTTCAACCGTACCCTCAGAATCGTCTCCACCTCTTCCTCCTCCGGCTGCTCCCTGTGATCTCCATCCACAATCGTCACTCCAATGTACGGTTCCATTTTCAAGTGCCAGCCTTGCTTCGCGGGCTGCACATAGTTCATACTCTACCGCTCTTACAAAAGGAGGCAGATCATGCATAGTACGAAATTCATTAATTCGGTTGGTGGCATATTCGCCTACGTCTACATAGCCGCAATAGGGGTCGTCTGCCATTAGCAGCATAGCGCCGTCGTTACATATATTCTGGGGATTTCCATCACCATCCGGTAACTGTCCTACAAGCGAAGTGGTCAGTCTAGCTTGTACTTCAGCATTATCAATTCCCAGATCAATGAGTGGCCCATGAGCTTGTTTGGATTCTTCTTCTGAGCAGGATAGTTGTAAAAATACGCAAGAGATTAAAATAAAATAGGTGAGGGCCCGGGGATAACATAGCAAATTCTTCATTTTTCTAACTTTAAGCAGGTTGTTAATATATCCGGGGGCTTAGGTATTTACCATACCGTATAGTTAGTAACGCAGATGTGTAAAATAAAGTGTTATGTTTCTTCATTTTAACATAGCCTTCAAATTACCTTTTATAAAACGGAAACAAATAAGGAACCCCATTGCTGCGGTTCCTTTGATTTTAGAGATTCTTCTCCACCGAAGACGGATCAAAATGACAAAATTTACTTAATAAGTATCTTTTGAGTTTCAGAAAAAGCATGGTCTTCTAATCTTATAAAATAAAGTCCTGAAGATAAGTTCTCTACATCTATACTAATGTTATTTAGATCTTTAATGGTAAAATCGCGTAGTTTTTGCCCCTGTGTATTATATATTATAATTTTAGGGTTTGATAAACTAGATTGATTTAACGAAACCAAAATTCTATTTGAAGCTGGATTTGGGCTTAACGTAAATAAGTTTGAAAAACCAGTGTCATCTACTCCCAGGGTAATACATGACCCCGGAGCTGTACCTGCATTAGAATTAGTAAATGTACAGGTTGTTTCGTCTGAAAAAGTAGCTGTCGCATCAATAGCGCTACCGTCTGCACTCATAATAACTCCGGTAAATGTGTGAGGAGATGTTAATCCAGAAACCGACACAGAAGCAGTACCGTCACCTGTAAGATCCAGTGTTCCGGTTGCAGGCGCATCATTAAAAGTAACAATTACATCAACGGAAAAGGTATCATCACTCGGATCTGAGGGAGTTCCGTTGTCATCACAAGGTGATATATTTGATGTTGTGATATTAGTGATCATGCAACTTTGTGGGTTGCTACATGATCCCGGAGCTGTACCTGCGTTAGAATTAGTAAATGTACAGGTTGTTTCATCTGAAAAAGTAGCTGTCGCATCAATAGCGTTACCGTCTGCACTCATAATAACTCCGGTAAATGTGTGAGGAGATGTTAACCCTGAAGCCGACACAGAAGCAGTACCGTCACCTGTAAGATCCAGTGTTCCAGCTACAGGCGCAATATTAAAAGTAACGATTACATCAACAGAAAAAGTATCATCACTCGGGTCTGAGGGAGTTCCATTGTCGTCACAAGGGGATATATTTGACGTTGTGATATTGGTGATATCACATGAACCAGTACTTACATTAGCTGCTTGAACAGCTTGAAAAGCATCTATTCTGCCATACCCTAGTTCCCTGGAATGCCCGGGGTCGTTCACATTCCAATTATAATTATAACCACCAACTTTTTGGGCAGTATCAAGTAAAATTTGTTTTACCCCGTTTGGAGTTAAACCTGGATTTACCGAAAACATTAAACCTACCACACCACTTACGATAGGTGAAGCAAAGGATGTCCCGCTACTGCTGCCATATTGAGAATTCAGTTGAGTGCTCCAAATACCTACACCGGGAGCAGACATAAAAATGTTTGAACCATGATTGGAAAAACTAGCTCTACTATCACTTTGCGTAGTTGCTCCAATTGCTAATACTTTTTCATGACTCGCAGGGTAAGAAACTCCTGATGAACTAGATCCATTTCCTGAAGAATTAATTACAACTACTCCAAATACATCATGTGCCATATCTATTGCATCATCCAAGGCAGTACTTGGCCCGACAGATAAACTAAGTTGTACCACTTTTGCTCCTATATCTGCTGCATATAAAATGGCATCGTCTAATACTGCACCATTTGGTCCTGAAATACCAACAGCACAAGTAAGAACTTTAATTCCTTCGCTATTAAACCCTCCGGCAACTCCGGCAATACCTTCTCCGTTATTTGTTTTTCCAGCAACAATACCAGCTACGTGAGTTCCATGAAAAAAAGTATTTCCCCCCGGACTTTGACGTGCGTCATTATAATTGTCACCAAAATTCCACCCTTTCCAATCGTCTATAAGCCCGTTACCGTCATCATCAATCCCATTTCCTGTAGTAGGATCATTCGGATCTGCCCATGCATCTTCTCCAGAGTTTAAAAAGATGTTTTGATAACTATCTGCTCCTAAGCCTAAGTCTTGATGAAGCCAATCTGTCCCAGAATCTAAAACAGCCACTGTTACTGAATTATCTCCCGTAGTTATATCCCAGGCATTTTCAACATCTATGTTTATGCCATTGACCTGATTTAAAGACCATTGACTATTATATAATGTGTCATCCGGGACAAGTGTGTAAAACCCCAGCGTAGGTATTTCCAGTTTATTTACTAATGAAGAATTTAATAACTGCTGGGCAACTGTAAAAACATCACTATTTTCTGAAATTTTATAGTCATACCATCCTGTTAGTGCCTTTCTAATAAAGACTAAATTATTTTGTGATTCGAAATTAGTCTTTTCATTTTCAGAAATTGTACTGTCAAATTTTAGAGAAATTGTTTTGTCAACTATTGGAAACGGTCTGACATCCGTATCAGATAACAAGTGCCATTTACCATCTATTATTTTGTAGGTGTTCTCTTGAAACTGTCTTGTTTGACTATAAATAACTAATGGAAGTAAAAAAATAACAATTGTAATAAAGGGAAAGAATCTTTTAATCATGGGGTTAGTTATAGCTTTTTATTAGATCTCGTCTAATAAATGGTTAGCTGCAAACTTAAGAAATTAAAAACAACTGTATAATAAGCCTCAACCAATAATAAATAGATTATTATTTCCTTATTTATAATAGAGTTTTACCAAAAATCTAAAAAATGAAAGAACTAATGTTTTTTATAACACTTCCACAAACAATCCGTCATCGGTCTTGTTCACTTTGGCAAGTTTGTTCTTGGTAAGTTCTTTAATGGTTTTATCCCATTTTTTGTTGGACAATCCGGATTGTGTTTTCAGGTCATTCAAAGGAAGCTGTTCGGCCTTTTTAAGATCTTCCAGTACAGCTTTGGCCTCATCACTTAAAGCCACCTGCTTTTTCTCCGGTTTCATTTGCGGGAAGAAGAGTACTTCCTGTATGGATTCATTATTGGTCATGAACATGGCCAATCTGTCTATTCCAATACCAATACCACTTGTTGGAGGCATTCCGTATTCCAGGGCACGTAAAAAGTCGTGATCTATGAACATAGCTTCGTCATCTCCTTTTTCAGATAGTTTCAATTGGTCCTCAAAACGTTCACGCTGCTCAATAGGATCGTTCAACTCACTATAGGCGTTTGCCAGTTCTTTACCATTGACCATAAGCTCAAACCGTTCTG
>JANQOS010000148.1 GCA_028285705.1 Altibacter sp. | reverse complement strand
GGCTCATACAAGACTTTGGTGAGCTTGATGCATGTAAATAATGAAATTGGTAATATACTTGACATAAAAAAGGTAGCAGATATGTGTAAAAAGTACGATACGCTATTTCATAGTGATACCGTACAGTCTGTTGGACATTATGAATTGGATCTTTCTGAAGTTCCTGTTGACTTTGCAACGGTAGCTGCACATAAATTTCATGGACCAAAAGGTGCCGGTTTTGCATTTGTACGTAAAAATTCCGGATTAAGGCCAATTATTCATGGAGGAGCACAGGAAAGAGGGCTTCGTGCCGGAACAGAGGCTGTTTATGCAATTGCAGGAATGGCCGAAGCTTTAAAATTATCCTATCTGAACCTGGAAAAGGAACGAAGATACATTACCGATATAAAGGATTATTTTAAGGAAAGAATAACTTCTGAAATTCCCGGAGTGAAGTTCAATGGCGGCTGTGAGGACAATGAAAACAGTACATACACTTTATTGAATGTTTGCCTTCCTATTTCTGCCGAAAAGTCTTTATTGCTTTTATTTCAGATGGACCTTAACGGAATAGCCTGTTCTAAAGGAAGCGCCTGCCAAAGTGGTAGTGACAAAGGTTCTCATGTATTGCGTGAAATTCTTTCCGAAGAAGACCTGGAAAAGCCTTCCATTCGCTTTTCTTTCTCAAGTTTTAATACAAAAGAAGAAGTAGATTACGTAGTTGATGTCCTGAAGACATTTATTGAGAGCTAATTAGAACTTCATAGTAGCCCGTACATTAAAGACCCTTGGTGTTAAAAAGTTAGGAACAGAATATTGAACTTTTGTATACACATCTCTTACAAAAGTATTTGTGATCGAGTTTCTCACATCGAAGATGTTGAAGATCTCCGCTCCAATAGTTAACTCTTTAAATGGCTTTAACCAACCGCTATCACGAAGCTTGTCCTTACTTACAATTACATAGGAAACCCCTACATCAGCACGTTTGTAATCCGGTAGCCTTGTTTGAAAATCATATGGGTCGGCATAGCTTGGCGAGCCTCCCGGAAGTCCGGTATTATACACCATATTCAAATACATTTTAAGGTCGGGAATTATTTTCACGTAATCCTGGAATAATACTCCAAACTTAAGTCTTTGGTCGGTAGGGCGGAAGATGTAACCTCTGTCTTCAATATTTTCTTCAGTTTTTAGATAGCCAAAGCTTACCCAGCTTTCCGTACCGGGTACAAACTCACCCGCCAAACGCAAATCGATACCGTATGCGTAGGCTACTGCATTGTTTCTGGCACGGTACCTTATCCTAACGTTTTCTAGGGTATACGGGTTTACATCGGTAAGGCTTTTATAATATGCTTCAGAACTTAGTGTAAAAGGCCTTTCCCATAAGTCGAAACTATAATCATTTCCTAATACGATGTGTACAGATTGTTGTGCTTTCACTCCGGGGCGTACTGTACCTGTCGAGTCACGTAATTCTCTGTAAAAAGGAGGTTGGTGGTACAATCCGCCGGAAAGCCTGAAAAGCATGTCCATTTCCCAATCCGGTTTTAATGCGATTTGTCCTCTTGGGCTAAAAACCGTTTGAGTTGTACTCGTGATTCCATCTCCATTTACAGTCCAGTTATGAGCCCGGACACCTGCATTTAACCATAACTTTGTGTTATTGCCAAGTGTATCTCTACGGCTCCATTGTGCGTAACCGGAGATCCGGTCAATTTGCACATCGTTTTGGGCTCTTATATCTGTAAAGGGGACTATAGGAGCATCAAAAGGAGTGTATGGCTGTTCGTTTATAAAATCTATGATGGGAGGGCGTATGGAAAATCCTGCAGAGTCAATGATCTCGTATTCCTGTACGCGGTCCCGTATATCTTCACGTGTATACTTTATACCGTATTCAATTTTATTTTCCTTCAATGAAATATTACCCTTATGTTCAACATTTATTATAAGGGCATCCAGGTCATTTCTCGCATGGGTCAATTGGCCTCCAATTCCTTCAGTAAATTCTACTTCGCCCAGGTTTTCACCCCCAATGTCCGTATTTACTTCACCGAGGCGGTATTCGGCTAAAATATCAAAATACTCCTGCTCTGTGGTTTGATATGCCGAAGCGATGAATTTTGCAGTATACGTATCTGAAGCGACATAAGTGCCTTTTAAAGCGCCAAAAAATGTGTTGTATCGATCTTCTTCCTGCCCTTCATAAAAAACCAATAAGGCAACAGGATCTGCAAGTGTCCCAAAATTGGTCTGCCGCGTTAGTGGCTTATAGCTGTAATCGTTTATAGAAACATTACCCAAAAAGCCAAGCTCGAACTTATTAGTGAATTTATAGGTAAGGTACGTTTGTGCATCTGCAAATTTCGGTTTGAAATTGGTTTCGGTCTGTTTCGCTTCTACAAACAGGCTGTTGTCTCTATATCGTAGTCCTACGATTCCGCGTAAGCGTTCACTTTTTGAAATCCCTTCTACTGAAACGCTTGCGCCTAAAAGGCTGATATCTGCCGATGCGCCAAAGTCAACCGGCTGCCGATATTCTATATCCAGTACCGAAGACAGTTTATCGCCATATTTTGCCTGAAACCCTCCTGCTGAAAAGTCTACAGAGCGTGTAAGCTCACTATTAACAAAACTGAGTCCTTCTTGTTGCCCGCTTCTAATTAAAAAAGGGCGGTAAACCTCAATATCATTTACATACACCAGGTTTTCATCATAATTACCTCCCCTAACATTGTATTGTGTACTTAATTCGTCATTTCCACTCACTCCAGGTAGTGACTTCAGGAGATTTTCCACTCCGGCATTGGCACCTACCATTTTCCTGATCACATCCGGGCTTATGGTTAAAATACCTTCAATTTGTCTTTCTTTTTTCCTCGAGATCACAACCTCGCCTATTTGCGCGATATCGGTTTTCATGACAGGGTTAACCTCATAGTCGGCATTAGGGTCTAACGTGATGGTTAACTCCACGTTTTTAAATCCTACATATGAAAAGGTAAGAGTTACACTTTCATTGGCCGGAATTTCAATTAAATAAAAGCCGTTTATATCGGATTGAGTTCCTCCGCCTGTACTTTTTAGAATATTAACACCCGGTAAAGGTTTATTATTTTCATCCAAAAGGACCCCTTTTACGGTCGCATTTTGAGCAATAAATGTTGCTGTTACAAATAAAAATAGAAGTAGTGGTAGTACGTTTTTTGTTTTCAAAAGTAAATAGTATGATTATTTTCTGAAAAAAGTTGCCTCAAATGTAGCACTATTTCCCACATTATCTACAACAATTAGCTTCAAATTATTTTCTGTTTCGTTAATTACATTATCGTCAAAATTATAGGTTAAAACGTCTTTTTTGTAATTATATTCCATTAAGATGAATTTTCCATTTACAGTTGCACGATAGCTGCTGATGCCACTTAGATCGTCTTCAATCTTGATTTTCAGAGTTTTATTATTGCTTACCCATTTACCATCACTAAAATTTACAGGTTTAATGGAAGGCGCTATAGTATC
This sequence comes from Altibacter sp., assembly GCA_028285705.1. Lineage (GTDB taxonomy): Bacteria > Bacteroidota > Bacteroidia > Flavobacteriales > Flavobacteriaceae > JANQOS01. The sequence goes on along the minus strand of JANQOS010000148.1, from coordinate 2,661 downwards.
CATTGCCAGAATATAAGACCCAAAGGTCCTGGTGCGTGCAGAAAGCTTTGTCCCTTTACGGAACGTTGTATTGTAATAAGGCTCTCCTTTGTAATTGATCCTTCCCAAATACAATTTGCCTATGTCTGCAGCATTGTAATTGGATGCGTCTACAGTAATAGTTATGTTTTTATGAATGGGTACTACGTCTTCATGGAATTTAAGTGTATCTCCTTTAACTTCAATATCCAGATAGGTATCTTCATATAGACTATTGGGAGGAATATAGATATTGAATTTCCCTTTTGAAATAGAGGTAGCCTGGTCTGCATAGATATAGTCTTCGGTCTCCATGGTAGTTCTCGCATTTAAAATAGTATCGTTCTTACCTTCAATGGGAATTGAAATAGTTATTTCATTGTTCTTATAATCTGTAACCTGAATCGTATAATTTGATGTAAGGCCATCTTCAACAGAGATATACCCGTTATCCACCTCATTTTTTATGACACTCAAGGGATTATTGGGTTGTCTGAATAATTTTTGAACCCGGCTTTTATTGTTTCTCCAATAGCCATAGTCAATAAACCTGTTAAGGTAACGGGTCTCATCGAAAGAAAACTTTTCAAATAGTACATTAAACTGTTCGGTCCCGTTATAAGTAGTCTTTATTTCATAGACTCCGTTCTTATTAGAAGCTCCGTTTTGCTGGTCGTAGGTAGAAATTCCAAAACCGATCTTTCCAAAAGCGGAGATCTTTTCAGACCTGTAAGAGCCGTCTTTTTGTAAAATAAGCCGAAGTTTTTGTGAATTTTGTGATCGATTCACATGCGCATCATTTCCAACGGGATATGCAAATACAGAGCTAACTATAGGTTTTTTGGTATCGGGGATCTCGATTCCAAAAAGTAAAGGGTTCATAGGGCGGGAAGCTGCATCACGAATTTCAAAATGTAGATGCGGGCCGCCACTGCTACCACTATTTCCGGAGTAGCCAATAACGTCTCCTTTGCTTACCCGGAGCATTGTTTCGTCAGGAAAAAGCTCTATCTCGTAGGTTTCCTTTTTATATTGGTTGTCCTTTACATAATTTCGAATGGCTCCCGCATAATTCTGAAGGTGTGCATACACAGTACTAAATCCATTAGGGTGCTGTATATATAGCGCTTTGCCATAACCATAATGAGCCACTTTAATACGTTTTACATAGCCATCTGCAGGTGCATAAATAGGGAAGCCTTCTTTTTGCTGGGTTTTAATATCCAGGCCGCTATGGAAGTGATTACTTCGCAATTCACCAAAACTTCCGGAAAGAATAAGGGGAATATCCAATGGATCTGAAAAGTAATCTGTTGGTATAGCTTTTTGACTGTAAACTGTTACTCCCAAAAAAAACAGTATCAAGATCAATTTTGTAGCCTTCATAAAAATTATAATGCGTTATAGATTAATGGGGAGTAAGTATTTTTATTGTGAATGAAATTCAATAATACAAAAAATTATAGAAAAGAGTTGCCATATTTACCCACGTGTGTTAACTTTGTGTTAGCAGTATTGAAATAAATTTTAATGAGCGACTTATCAGAAATTGTTGATTCTCTTGAAAATAGGATTAGTAAATTGCTACATAGATATGAAAAGTTGAAGCAAGCTAACCAAAGATTAGAGGAAGAATTAAAAGTTTCGAAGTCTGCACAGGATCAATATCAAATTGATATTGAAGAATGGCGCGACAAATGCAGTTCGTTGAAATTAGCAAATTCAATACTTGGCAGCGACCAATATAAACGAGAAACAAAACTCAAAATAAATGCATTAGTTCGGGAAATTGATCAATGTATCACTCAGCTTTCCGAATAAATCGAAACAATGTCAGACCAACTAAAAATAAAACTATCTATTGCAGACAGGGTATATCCTTTAACCATTAACCCAAAGCAGGAAGAAGGGCTGAGAAAAGCCACTAAAAAGATAGAAGAAATGATTAAGCGGTTTGAGAAAAGCTATGCCGTAAGAGACAAGCAGGATGTACTCGCAATGTGTGCATTACAATTTGCTGCCCAGGTGGAGCAAAAAGGAATTGATAAAGAAACAGATACGCAACATATTGAAAAAAAGCTGGAAGCTTTAAATCAATTGCTGCATGAACATTTATCATAACGTTCTTTTAAATAAAAAGGTTACTGCCTACATTAATATTATTTTTGGTAAACTCAACACGAATTCTTTAAAAAGGGTGAGTTGAAGTTGTAAAAGCGTGCCGTCTTTGAGCGGATACTTGATCAGCTTGTTAGCCCTAAACTTGTTTTTAAGGAGTTTATTCAAAATGCCACTATTAATGTAGGCTTTTTTTTTACACAAAAACAGATCTTAAAATGGACAATATAATAACACTCATTATAGCATCAGTAGTAGGGGTAGCAGTTGGCTTTCTAATTGCAAAATTCTTTGAAAGGAATAATGCATCGCAGCTTATTAAATCTGCAAAAAAGAATGCGGCTTCCATACTTAAAGAGGCAAAGGCTGATGCAGAGACAGTAAGGAAAGACAAGATATTACAGGCAAAAGAAAAGTTTATAGAACTAAAATCCGAGCACGAAAAAGTAATTTTAAGTCGTGAAAAGAAAATCTCGGAGGTGGAAAAACGAGTCAGGGATAAAGAATCTCAGGTTTCTAATGAAC
>JANQOS010000137.1 GCA_028285705.1 Altibacter sp. | reverse complement strand
GGCAACAAGAACCTTATTGATAGGGTGTGCCGCAGCCGGAGCAATGGCTTCCATTTTTAAAGCACCCATTGCCGCCATTATTTTTGCTGTAGAAGTATTTAGCTTAGATCTTACTTTGGTATCCCTGATCCCTTTATTATTAGCTTCTGTCTCCGCAAGTATCACTTCGTATTTTTTCTTCGGAAATGATGTATTGCTTCCATTTAGTATTGAAGACAGCTTCCTACTAAAAGATATTCCACTGTATGCACTATTAGGAATTGTAGCCGGATTTGTATCGATCTATTTTACTGAAACCTACGAACGTTTTCAGAAATTCTTTGAAAAAATTGGATCTCCGGTAAAGAGACTACTCATAGGTGGATTGGGTATCGGGGTTCTAGTATATTTTATTCCGCCACTCTATGGTGAAGGTTTTGATGTTATTAATAATTTGGTACAAGGGAACCCTGAAAAAGCATTAGAGAATAATATCTTTCAATTAGACCTCAACAGTGTATGGATATTAGTCGCCTTATTAGGCGGCCTTGTCCTTTTTAAGGTTATTGCCAGCTCACTTACGTTTGGTGCCGGTGGTGTTGGAGGTATCTTTGCTCCTACGCTTTTCATGGGAAGTATCATGGGGTATTGCCTGGCTAAGATCTTAAACAATATCGGGTTTTTAACAAATCCGGTCTCCGAAAGTAATTTCACACTGGTAGGAATGACAGGCTTAATGGCCGGGGTTCTACACGCACCCCTTACTGCCATTTTTTTAATTGCCGAAGTTACCGGAGGTTATGAGTTATTTTTACCTTTAATGATCACTGCCGCCATTTCTTTTTCAATTACTAAGTATTTTGTGCCTCATTCCGTATACGCAATGGAATTAGGAAGAAAAGGGGAATTAATTACTCATGATAAGGATCATGCCGTACTTACTCTTATGGATATAAGAACTGTTGTAGAACAAAATTTTATTGCTCTATATCCGGATATGACCTTAGGCGAAATTGTGCATCGCGCCGTAGTTAAATCCAATCGCAATATTTTTCCGGTTATTCATCAAGAAACCGAAGCTTTGGAAGGTATCATTTTACTGGATGACCTCCGGCCGGTAATGTTCGACCAGTCACTCTACAAAGAAGTTACTGCCCGGGATCTAATGCAAAACCCACCCGCAATTATTAATTTAGCCGAAGATAAAATGACAGATGTCATGAAGAAATTTCAAGATACGGGTGTATGGAATCTCCCGGTAATTTCCGAAGACACATATTATGGCTTTGTTTCCAAGTCCAAATTATTAACTGCATATAGAAGAAAACTAATAGATTTTTCAGGAAAATGAAATACGTACTCTCCATATTACTAATTATTGTTATCGCAGGAACGTGTTTCGGTTTTTTTATAAAGCCGGAAAATGAAGCTACCGGTAACCTCATCATAGGCCTTTCCGTTGTTACAGGGTTTTTTATTTTAATGCCTCTTTTTATATATCATCGCTGGAAAAACAGAAGCGTGAAAGATTATATGTTAACCAAAGAGAACATAGAAAAAATGAGAAATTACGGTAAAGATAAGAAGCTATAAATCAAGAGCTTTTTCAAAAAAAAATTTTTTGGTAGCTTTTGACTTCATATTTTATAGTACATTTGTTCTTTATTAATTTATTTTTTTATTTACAATGGAAGGAACAGTAAAGTTTTTTAACGAATCAAAAGGGTACGGATTTATCACTAATGATGAGACCCAAAAAGACATTTTTGTACATGTAACCGGTCTTAATGGCGAAGCCCTTAACGAAGGTGACAAAGTAGAGTATGTCGAAGAAGAAGGACGAAAAGGAATGGTTGCCGCACAAGTGCGTGTGATCCATGACTAAGATATATATCTTATAACTGACCAGAGAAACCCGCTAGAATTCTAGCGGGTTTTTTATTTAATTCAAATTTCGTTTTTCTATAAAAAACCGTTTCAATAACTGCGAAGATTCCTCTTCTAAAATCCCACCTGTTATTTTTGTCTTGGGATGTAATTTCGTATCCATTGCAATACACCCTCGCTGCATATCTCTTGCTCCATATACAATCTTAGAAATCTGACTCCAAAACAATGCTCCCGCACACATCTGGCAGGGTTCAATAGTTACATACAACGTACAGTCTATCAGGTATTTTCCTCCCAAATAGTTCGCTGCAGCAGTAATCGCTTGCATTTCTGCATGAGCAGTGACATCATTCAAGGTTTCCGTTAAATTGTGGGCCCTTGCAATAATCTGGTTATTGATCACGACCACAGCACCAATAGGCACTTCACCTTTTTCATAGGCAATCTCTGCCTCAATCAAAGCTCGTTTCATGAAATAAGTGTCATCATGTGGGTTTATCAAACTCATTCATCTGTATTAAAGATGGTAAAAGTACAAAAGCAAAATGTATCTTTGTGATGTGCCAAAAAAGTTATTAGATACTATTGTATTTCCTAAAGATCTCCGGAACCTTACTCAACAGGAACTTCCGCAACTTGCTCAAGAATTGCGCGACTTCATTATTAATATCGTGGCAGTAAAAGAAGGACATTTGGGTGCCAGCTTAGGTGTGGTGGAACTGACCATTGCACTTCATTATGTTTTTAATACTCCTGAAGATATTTTAGTTTGGGATGTCGGCCACCAGGCTTATGGGCATAAGATACTAACCGGAAGAAAGGACAGTTTTCACACCAATCGAAGATTAGGTGGCTTAAGTGGTTTTCCAAAAATGAAGGAAAGTGAATATGACACTTTTGGAACCGGACACAGTAGTACGGCAATCTCAGCAACGCTGGGAATGGCAATTGCTGCACAATTGACAGGTGATGCCGTAAGGCAGCACATTGCCGTAGTGGGTGATGCCTCTATTGCCAGCGGAATGGCTTTTGAAGCTCTAAATCATGCAGGTGTCACAGATACTAATCTATTGGTGATCTTAAATGATAATGCTATTGGTATTGACCCCAGCGTAGGTGCCCTAAAAGCATACTTAACAAAAGTAACCCTGGATGGCGCTCCGGAAACAGACAATATTTTTGAAGCACTTAATTTCGACTATTCCGGCCCCGTAGACGGACATAATATTGCCGAACTGATCTTAGAATTAAATAGATTGAAAAAAATCAAAGGTCCCAAACTACTTCACGTTATTACCAAAAAAGGAAAGGGGCTGAAACAGGCAGAAGAAAATCAAGTGGTCTATCACGCTCCGGGAAAGTTCAATGCAGAGACCGGAGAGCTACTTCCTAAAAGCAATGAAAAACTTCCTCCTAAATTCCAGGATGTGTTTGGGAAGACCATTGTGGAGCTTGCTTCAAGAAATGAAAAGATCATTGGGATCACTCCTGCAATGCCTACAGGAAGCTCCTTAAAATATCTAATGGAAGAATTTCCAAACCGTGCTTTTGATGTGGGAATTGCCGAACAGCATGCCGTTACATTTGCTGCAGGCCTCGCCACACAAGGCTTACAGGTATTTTGTAATATTTATTCCACTTTTTTACAACGCGCTTATGATCAGGTAATTCACGATGTGTGCCTGCAAAACCTTCCCGTTATCTTTTGTTTGGACCGTTCAGGAATTGTAGGGGAAGATGGTGCGACCCATCACGGTATTTTCGATCTGGCTTACTTACGCTGTATTCCTAACCTTATTATTTTCGCCCCTAGAAATGAAACAGAGCTTCGCAATATTTTGTATACTGCACAATTAGGATTGAAATCGCCAATTGCTATTAGATATCCACGAGGAAGAGGGAGCATTTTAAATTGGGAGCAGCCGTTTTCTAAAATTGAAATAGGTAAGGCCGAACAATTAAAGGAAGGTAAAACCATAGCGGTCCTTACAATAGGACCTTTAGCCGGTAATGTGAAAGAAGCTGTTGGCGAACTTTCAGACCCGGAAAAAGTGGCCTGCTATGATATGCGTTTTGTAAAACCTTTAGATGAGGAATTGCTTCATAAAATTTTCAAAAAATACAATACCATAATTACACTGGAAGATGGTGTCGTTATTGGCGGGTTTGGAAGTGCCATTACCGAATTTTCTGCCAAAAATAAATACTCCAACACCGTCAAGGTTCTCGGAATTCCTGATGTTTTCCCCGAACATGGAACCGTTCGGGAACTTCATGATCTGGCAGGGATCTCATCAGAAAAAATAAAACAGAGCCTGGAAAAATTAATTACTGTTTAGCAACAAGCTATAAATTCCCTTTGATCTTTTGGAAAATCTGTACCGCATTTCCATCGGTAAGCCCCGAAATAAAACCACAACATTTCATTAAATGAGCATATATTGATTGACTACCGTCAAGTTCATTCTCAAAACTCTTTAAAAGCAGCTTATCGTAATGACGCTCATTTCCATTTAAATTATTTTCTATAGATGTCGTATAGGCATCCAGCAAGGTAGAAAGAATGTTATAACCGGCTATTTCTTTGTCTATTACTTCGGTACTTTGATACACTTTTTCAACACTTATCTTAATAATATCATCTATCTGTGCTTTGTAACTGCTTTTATCCAATAGAGCTTCAGAGAAAGTGCCTTTCAATATAGCTTCTTCATTGGTAAGAAAAATAGATGTAGCTTCCGCAATCAATGTATTAATTGCCAGCGACCTAAGATACGCTAGCCTATCTGAAGCTTGTGTCAAAGCATTATACTTCTCTGTGTTGATACTGTCTTTTACCAATTTGATAAGGTATTCCAGCGCAAATTCTTCTTCGATCAAGCCCAAATTAATTCCATCTTCAAAGTCGATGATTGTATAACAAATGTCATCTGCAGCTTCTACCAGGAAGGCCAGAGGATGACGATGGCAACTCACTTTTTTTTCATCTTCTTGTTTCAGTAACCCCAACTCCTGGGCGACTTCTTTGAAGAACAATACTTCAGATTGAAAAACACCATATTTTTTATCGGCAATATGGCTTGTTGGCTTTTTGGGTAACGATTCTTTTGGATACTTTGTAAAAGCACCTAAGGTCGCATACGAAAGCCTTAGTCCGCCATCTACCCCATTTTTAGATTCGGTTAATATTTTAAACCCATTTGCATTCCCTTCAAAGTCTATCAGGTCCTGGTATTCTTTCTCCGTTAACTGCGATTGAAATCGTTTTCCTTTTCCGTTTAAAAAATAATCTCCAATTGCCTTTTCTCCACTATGCCCAAAAGGAGGGTTGCCAATATCGTGAGCTAAAGCAGCAGCAGCAACGATCGCTCCAAAATCATTGAAATGGTGGCCGTGTAACGTCTGTAAATGAGGGTGACTTTCCAGTATTGCTTTTCCAACAGCACGCCCCAAAGAACGGCCCACAACCGAAACTTCCAGGCTATGTGTTAGGCGTGTATGTACAAAAGATGTTTTGGACAACGGTATTACCTGTGTTTTGTCTTGAAGGCTTCTAAAAGCCGAAGAAAAAATTACCCGGTCAAAATCTACTTCAAAACCCAGGCGGGTTTCGTCCTGCTCGATCCGCAATCGCTTATTTATATCTCCCTGACGGCGTAAAGACAGGAGTTGTTCCCACTGCATCATAGTACTAAAATTTGCTCTGCAAGATACTATTTATAAAAACCATATCAAGAAAAATTGCAATGTTAAATGATTAACATTCCGGTAACCTTCTTATGATAAATTGGTAATCTGAACTTTACAATGCCTTTACATTAACTCGGTTTCTTTGCATCAGAAATTAATACAAAAATGAAGCAATTATTTACTATCCTACTTTTAGGTTTTACGGCATTTTCATTCGCACAGGGAACCGGTTCTATTGTAGGTAAACTAACAGATAAAGACTATAATAACGACCCGTTACCTTTTGCTAACATATTAATTAAAGGTACCGGTAAAGGAGTGACATCGGATATTGACGGTTTGTATGCTATTGAAAACCTGACTGCAGGCATATATACCGTGGTTTTTAGTTTTGTTGGTTATGAAACTGTAGAAATAGACAACGTAAAAGTAGAAGCCAATAAAGTAACAACCGTAAATGTTCCTATGGGTGCCAGTGCAGCGGCTCTTGATGAGGTAGTCATTAATACAACAACAAAAAGAGAAAGTGTGGTTGCCTTATTGATAGAACAAAAAAAGGCAGTTGAGATCAAAGAAAGCATAGGTGCGCAAGAGATGGGAAAATTAGGCATAAGTGACGCCTCTTCCGCTACTACAAAAATTTCAGGCATCAATAAAACTGATGGCTCCGGAGATGTATTTGTTCGTGGTTTGGGAGATCGGTATTTATCCACTACCCTTAATGGTTTACCTATACCTTCTGATGATATCGAAAGAAAAAATATTGACCTTAGTCTTTTTCCAACAAGGCTCATTCAAAATGTATCCGTAAGCAAAACAACTTCTCCGCGAATTTCTGCGGATCAATCTTCCGGAAACATAGACATCACTTCCAAAGAGCTGAATAATAGTAAGGTCTTATCAATTAGTTTAAGCGGGTCTGCCAATACAAATGTAATGTCAGACGGTGTTTCAGATAACTACAAAGGGTCTGCCAATAGCAGTGATCTTTCATTTGGATTTTACTCAAGTGACCTGAATGCAAGAGATGCCATTACTCAACAGAGTTGGAACCCGGAAATAATAAGCAATCCCATAAACCGCTCTTTTGGATTAAGCGCAGGAACAAAAATTGGCGAAAAACTACGTGTTTTAGTTACTGCAGGACAATCTGACTCCTATGAATACCGAGAAGGTATATTCAGGCAATTTCGATCTAACTTCATAGATGATATTATTCCTGATGCTATTACCTGGTCAAGGACGATCACTACTTCAGGTTTATTTCATTCGGAATACAAGGTCAACAATAATAACGACTTACAATTCAATACACTATTCATTAATAAAATTCAGGATAATGTATTTGAAGGAGGTAGGGCAGGTACGGGAGTTATTTTTGAGGAAACGGACCCAACAGAAGGATTATCTCAATTTATCCGTGACCAAAACCTTAAAAAGACACTCCTTTCCGTTTCTCAATTGAGCGGAACTCATGATATTTCAGAAAAAAACAAATTGGATTGGGCAGCCGGTTACAATTTCTTGAGTGCAGATGAACCAAAGAGGATTAGAAATGAAGTGAACTTCAATGAGGATATTGTACAATTAGGGCGTACCGGTGGTTTTCAGCAAAGAAAAAGTTTTCAAAAAATAGAGGATATAGAATATAATGGCCGCTTGGAAGATATTCATACCTTTTATGAAACAGATACAAATTTATTCCAGGTAAAAGCCGGTTTAAACTTCAGAAATAAAACAAGAGATTTTAAATCTCAATTCTTTGGTGTGGAAGAAGCTTTCACCAATGCCATCAACCCGGAATCTATTGACCTTATATCGGATATTTTTACACAGTCAAGATTTGATAACGGTGTGCTTAAATTAAATACCCTCCGGGCAGACTTGTATGATGGCGAATTAAAGTCCATTGCCGGGTATATTGATTTTATTGGGACGATCGGTAAATTAACCGTGGAAGCAGGTGTACGCTATCAAAACGATGACATTAGTGTGAACTTTGATGTTGGGAACTTTCCCGGGAGAATAGGCAGTACTGCCAAAGAGTATCGCAGATTGTATCCTTCAATAAATTTGAAGTATGCCATTAATGATGAACATAACATTCGTTTTGCCAATAGTATCACTACTACCTTACCCGAATTCAAGGAGATAGCTCCTTTTGAATATGTTTCTCAGGTAGGCCAGGTAACTCGTGGTAATCCAAATATTGAAGCATCCATAGATTATAATTATGATCTAAAATGGGAATATTTTCCTTCCAGCGATCAATTAGTTTCTGTTACAGGGTTTTACAAAAAAATTGAAGATCCTATCAATAAGGTTCAGGATAGAGGTTCTGCAGGTGTATTCTCTTATTTCAATTCTGGTAATAAAGCAGAAGTTTACGGAGTTGAACTGGAAACAAGAATAAATATCCTGAACCAGGAAGATAAACCTGGCTTGAAAACTAATCTAAACGTTTCCAGAATGTGGCATGAACAGGATTTGCTGGAGATCTTTGATGAAGACGGGAACTTTGTAAGAACCTTTAGATATAAAGGGCTTACAAAAACAGACCTTCAGGGAGCATCGGACTGGATCATAAACGCTACACTTAATTTTTCCACAAATACAGAAAATCCTTTTGAAGCTGCCCTGACCGGAAATTATACTTCAGATAAGGTATACGCCCTTGGAGCTCCCGAAATACAAACATCCAGTGATATCAATTATAACGATGCGATTGTGGAAAAAGGATTTGTAAGGTTAGACCTTCTTTTGAATAAGGAAATAAACGATCATTTAAAAATAGGGCTTTCCGGGAAAAATTTATTGGACCCGGAAATAAAAAGAACTCAATTGATACGCCCAAGTACAACAGGAATCGAAACAGAAGAAACTGTTCTTTCCTATACAAAAGGGCTTCAAATAGGCTTTAATGTTAACTACTCTTTTTAAAATTAATTAATGTTCAATTCAATTAAAAAAATCATGAAAAACTTTAAAACAATAGCGACACTATTTGCTGTTTTAGCAATGCTGATCATAACAGGTTGCAGCAGCAGTGATGATACGGTTATCGTTGACGATGAACCGACTGGAAGTTCAGACCTAAGCGGTGATCTAACCGAAGACAGAGTCCTTGACCCTTCAATAGAATATGCAATAACAGCACCTTACCTGGTAAAATCCGGAGCTAAGTTAACCATACCGGCCGGAACCGTTATTGTTTCTGAAACCGGAACAGACAGGTATATTGCTGTTGAACAAGGAGGTGAAATTGATATCCAGGGTACTGCCAGCCTTCCTGTTATTATGCGATCTGCAAACAGTAACCCCGGAGACTGGGGTGGTTTACTTATTTGTGGTGAAGCCAGAACTACAGAAGGTGTAGATGCAACTGCCGAAGTAGGTGGCCTTATCTATGGTGGTACCAACGATGGCGATAGCTCAGGAAATATTGATTACCTCATTATAAAAGGTGCAGGAGCGCAAATAAATAACGATTCTCAATACAACGGCTTAACTCTTTATTCTGTAGGTTCCGGGACTACCATTGACAATGTAGCAATTGTTGACGGTGCAGATGATGGTGTTGAGTTCTTTGGAGGAACCGTTTCCGTTAATAACCTATATCTTGAAAACAACGAGGACGATGCTGTGGATTGGACCGAAGGATGGAGCGGTACCGTTACCAATACTTATGTTCTTCATACAATCGACGGGTTCTCTACTGCTGTTGAAGCTGACGGTGACAACAATAATCCAAAACTGGTAAACTTTACTGCCAGCTCTACTACAGGTGGTACTGCTTTACAATTTAAAAAGGAATCCGGAGCTACTATTACAGGGCTTTCGTTGACAGGTTACGAAACTTCAATTGATATGAAAGATGACGGCCCGCTTACTAATGTAATTATTGATGGTGAAACAGGAGACCCAAACGCAACCTATATTGCTCCTCCAACTGTCGATATAGCTATTTTTAGCTGGGTGGATTCCAACCAATCCGGCCAGGAATTTACTATTCTTGAAGGCAGTGTTACCGGAACCGTAACATTGGATCCAAATACAAAATACCTTCTTAACAATTCATATATAGTACAAGACGGTGGTAAATTGATCATTCCTGCAGGAACAAAAATTACGGCTCGTGATGCAGGTACAGAAGTATATATCGCCGTATTAAAAGGCGGTAAAATTGAAATAAACGGGACCAGCTCAAATCCGGTTGTTATGTCTTCTCAGGCTGCTCAGCCCGGGGATTGGGGAGGATTAACCATTTGTGGTGATGCTCCAACCACCGAAGGTGTAGATGCTACCGCTGAAGTAGGAGGTTTCATTTACGGTGGAAACAATCCTAATGATGATTCCGGTAATATAGACTACCTGGTCATCTTAGGAACCGGCGCTCAAATTAACTCTGATTCTCAATACAACGGGGTATCGTTATACGCTGTAGGAGACCAAACTTCCATAAACAATCTGGCCGTTATCAACGGTGCTGATGATGGCATTGAATTCTTTGGAGGAACCGTTAGTGCTACTAACCTGTATTTTGAAAACAATGAAGATGATTCTGTAGACTGGACCGAAGGATGGAACGGTGGCATCACAAATACGTATGTCTTACATGAGATCGATGGTTTCTCTACTGCTATTGAAGCCGATGGTGACAATAACAATCCTTCTATTACTAACTTCACGGCTATTTCCTCTACCGGTGGAACTGCACTGCAATTTAAAAAGGAATCCGGAGCAAGTTTGACAAACGTCCTACTTACCAGTTATGATACAAATGTAGATATGAAAGATGATGGACCTATAGGCAATGTAATTGTAGATGGTGTCCCAATGACCTCCCCTGTTGATGATGTATTTAACGGTACTGCCGTTGATATCTCAGGATGGGATTGGATCAATACCAGATTATAATTAATAAGCATTCTTATAATTTATCAATTAGCCAAAAAGAGCTTCTTTTAAAAGAAGCTCTTTTTTATTGTAGTGTATTTTAAACTCTATTGCTCTTAACAATGAAAAATTTAAACATCAAAGGATACACTACCGTTACTAATATCATACATGGCACCAACGATCATTATCTCGTTATTTTTTTCCATTTCAGATAGAATAGGACTTTCTTTTCGAATGTTCTCTATGGTTAACTGTACATTTTTTACTGCAACAGTATTTACAAAATCCAAATTACTCGAATTTCTAAGAGCGTTATCTTCGGGTTCTGTAACTGCTTCTACTGCAGGTTCGATCTTTTCTATCAATTTTGTAAGATTTCCAAGTCTTGCATGGTCACATGCGCCCTTTACAGCACCGCAACTGGTATGACCCAATACTACAACCAGCTTGGTTCCTGCCAGTTTACAGGCAAATTCCATACTGCCTAAAATATCTTCGTTCACAAAATTTCCTGCAATTCGAACACTAAAAATATCTCCCACTCCCTGGTCAAAAACCAGTTCGGCAGATACCCTGGAATCAATACAGCTTAAAATTGTAGCAAAGGGAAATTGCCCATGGGTAGTTTCACTTACCTGTTGCATTAAATTTCTATTAGCGCCTAAATTATCTTGAAATCTTTGGTTTCCTTCTTTTAAATATTGCAATGACTTTTGAGGTGTCATTGCCGCTTGCGTTTCTTTTGTATGTGCTTTCATTTCTTTTCTTTTATGTTTTTAATCTCGATATTTGTTTCTTACATTTTTATTGATCCATACCAGGCATTCTTTAAAGTTCTTAAAAGTATGCTCCGGTGGAATAAGGTCCGGTATAATATCTATACGCTCTAGCATATACCTTGGTTGTTTTAGTACATCTACTAACAGTACATTTATACCTCTCCTGGAAAGGTCTACAAGAATGTCTTCCATTGCATATAGCCCCGACTGGTCAATATATTGCATTCTGTCCATTCTTATAATTACCGCAGAAGCCGTTTCGGGAATTTGAGAAGCCAGTTGCTGGAACTCACTTGTAGAGCCAAAAAACAAAGGCCCTTTTATGTGTTTAATAAACACTTCTTCTTTTAATTCTTCAGGAAAGTTATGTTCATCATCCCATGCTTTTTCCTTCAGTAATGTCTTCACATCGGATCTTTCGGCCGTAAGGTCTCCCATCTTCTTCATAAACATAAGAGATGCGATCACCAATCCTATCCCTACTGCATAAACCAGGTTCCAGACAGAAGACAAAATCAATACCGTAAGCATAATTATTACCTCAGCTCTCGGCATATTAGGAATAGCCTTTAATCCTTTATAATCCATCACACCAATTCCTACTGTAATCAATATTCCCGCTAATACTGCTGCCGGAATTTGCGATGCAACAGGCCCTAATGATAATAAAATTATAAATAACAATACCCCGGCGATCATCCCGGACAATCTTGTTTTTCCTCCAGACTTTATATTTACTACCGTTCTAATGGTAGCACCTGCTCCGGGAATTCCTCCAAAAAGTGCTCCAATACTATTTCCAATTCCTTGTCCTACCAATTCTTTATTGGGTTCATGCTTTGTTTTGGTCATATTATCCGCCACAACAGAAGTTAATAATGAGTCAATAGCTCCTAACAAAGCTAGCGTAAGTGCCGTAAATATATACGGAGTAATACCTGTTAAACTGAAATTAGTAAATATTTCGAAATTAGGGATTGGTAATCCGCTAGGGATCTCTTCAATAGGACGATAGTCTAATTTGAATCCATAGGCAATTCCGGACACGACCAATAAAGCTACCAATGTACTTGGTACTACCGTAGTAATTCGTTTAAAACCATAAATAATTAGAATAGTCCCTAACGCCAACAGCAGTTCCAGCCAATTGATGCTTTTTAAAGCTCTCGGAAGCATTTTAATTGCTCCCAATACTCCGGAAGCCTCTGAAGCAGCCAACGTTTGAGATTCTTTAAGAATATCTTCCTGGCTTATGCTTTCTGCCCTTTTAATGGTTTCTTTAAAATCTTCCAACACCAATATCCCTTCACCTGCTTCTTCTTTTAAAATATTATCCAATATAATTTCTTCAGCCATAGGCTTGAATTGATTTACATATTCGGCATCTTCTTTTGGATAGTATCCTATTGATGGAAGGATTTGTGTCACTAAAATAATAATTCCGATAGCAGTCATAAAACCGGAGACAACCGGATAAGGGATGTATTTAATATATTTTCCCAGGCCAATGGCTCCCAGTCCTACTTGCATTAATCCAGCTAATAGGAATACAGATAAAATAACAGGTAATGCTTTATTTATATCTCCATCGTTAATGGCAATTATACTTGCAA
>JANQOS010000132.1 GCA_028285705.1 Altibacter sp. | reverse complement strand
CTGCAACTTCTATTTTCCAGCGTGTTCTTGAAAAACTATTGTCAAAAATATTCTCCCTGCTGTCTCGTATCCAGGTGAAGTTGGACGCAAAGATCAGATTGTTTTCCGTAAGACGAAATCGCCTTTCGGCAATGCTTAATACTTCCTGAAAATTATCTTCGGAAACATCCGGGTCGCCTCCGGTTAAGATATAACGTATAAACTCATCGGTTTCCGTTGGAATTTCCAGCATGGGGTCTGCAGAGGTATCAATAAAATCATACCCTTCTTCCTGGGCAATCTCGTTAAGCCGGTTATAAGAGCTCTGGTATACATTGAAATAATTATCAATATTTAAATTACGAACATATTGAATGTTCATTAGATCGATCTGGTTGCTCCTAATCTTTGAAGGTTTCCAGTTGTAATTGAAAATGGCATTGAAATTTTGCCTGTCCAGTCCAATGTTATTTTGTGCATTGGCACCTAAACTCATACTGGTAAAAGGCGACATGTATTTGGGAATTACTTTATTCGTATTAATTGGAAACAAAATACGCGGTAACGTTAGCTTTACGTCGCCTCCAACTTCTGAAATATTGAAAAACTGACTGTCACTGTCTGCGGCATCTTTGGAAGAACCCACATTTCCACGGCCGGAGATCTCTAATGTTTCTGCCCCTCTGAATACATTTCTGGTAAGTAATGTGGCGCTAAATCCCATTCCAAATTGCTGGATAGGGGAAGGAAAAGGAATTACATCGAAATCTGCCTGTAATGTATATTTCTTTTGAGGGGTTAACAGCACCGTAGCAATGAGCCCCGTACCGGTAGTATCTTTAGGGTCTTCCTGATAGGATATATTAGGGTATTTAAAGATACGCAGATTGCTTATTTGATTGTAGGTGAGGGTTCTGTCTATATCTTTAAAGATCTTATTTGGAACAATTGAAATAGCATCGGTAATTGCCTTGGGTCTGAACTTTAATTCATCGTAGCTATATAGTTTATAGCCGTTATAAGAAGCAGAATCTTTCAACTTTTTATTTCTGTTGGCATAGTTGTAATCGGTCACAATGCGAACCTCGTTGATCTTATGTATTTTGAAGGGTTCGGTACGCGTGCTGTCACCATCAGTGATCTTACGGTCAGGAATAATTAAGGTCATATTGGCCTTATGTTCTGTTTGCACGGTATCTCCTTCAAAACCAACATAATCCTGATCAAAATAATAGAGGCCGGAATTTCTAAACTGAATGGTTAATCTGTCACGTTCGTTTACAAAGTCATTGGCCGCATATTGTTTTCCCTTTTTTATAAAAGAATTCCTTTTGGTTTTCTGATATAAGGAATCTACAACCGGAGAGCTTATTCTTTCGGAAATAGAATCTATAAAATACGGCTGATAGCGTCTTACGTTATAGGTGATCGAGGCCCTTTTTTCTTTATTTTCATTTTTGTTGATCGTATAATCTGCCTGAGTGTTAAAATATCCAAAACTTGAATAGTATCTTTTTAAGCGATTTATCGATTTATTGATTTTGTCTTCATCGATCACTACAGGAGCATCTCCGGATTTCTGTAACCATTTATTAAAACCTATATAACTGTTACCAAGCTCATCTACTTGTTTTTGGGAAAGAAAGCGTACCAGGCGTTCTTCTCTTTTTGGATTTTTGTGTAACCAACGCTGGAAGGTGGAGTCCGGACTGGGATTTGCTAAATTGTAGATATAGATACCAATGGGAATCCCCAATACTTTTGAGTTTGGCCGTTGTGATAGCTGGCTGTATACTTTTGGATCTTTAATTTTAACACTGTCTACAACAATAGTATTTTCGGTTAATAAGAATTTATCGTCATCAACACGTTTCACAGCGTTACAGGAAAAGAGGAATATCGTTAATCCTAAAAATAGTGATATTTTTGTGAGGGTTTGGGTCAATCGTATGGATTTACTTCAATTCAAAAATACTATATTTTGGTAAGTAAAGGTCAAATAAAATTAATAACGAGTTTACAACAAAAAAAGTACCGGGATAAAACAGGACTTTTTGTTGCTGAGGGCCCGAAAGTTATCAACGAATTTCTAACGGCCGGATTACGGTTACATTCTCTTTTTTCTACAGAAAAGACCATGAGCCCCTCCAAAGATCACTTTCAGGTCACCGAAACAGAGCTTCAAAAACTAAGTTTTTTGAAGACTGCCAATACTTCATTGGCGGTTTTTGAGATCCCTGAACAAAAGACAGTAAAAAACGAAGGGCTAATAGTAGCTCTGGACGCTGTTCGTGACCCGGGGAATCTGGGAACGATCATTCGTTTGTGTGATTGGTTTGGAGTAACCCAATTGGTATGTTCAAAGGATACGGCAGACTGTTACAATCCAAAAGTTGTACAGGCAACGATGGGCTCTATTGCAAGAGTGCAGGTTGGGTATGTTTCGCTTTCAGAATTTTTGCGAGATACCTCTCTGCCGGTTTATGGTGCCTGTATGCAAGGGAACAATGTGTATTCTAAGGAGTTGCCAAAGGAAGCTGTTGTGGTTATGGGTAATGAAGCTAATGGAATTTCTGAAGAGGTCCTGGCATTAATACATGAAAGAATTACAATTCCACAATTTGGCGAACTGCATGATACAGAAAGTCTGAACGTGGCAACAGCAACAGCTATTTTGTTAAGTGAATTCAGGCGGTTTACTGAAACGTAAAATTGATGAAAATACCTCTGGTTGCCATGGTCTCTATATTGCTTGTCCAGGGGCTATTGGGATCTGCATCCCTAACCAACTCATCACTCATGGCAAACACTCCACGAATTGAAGGTGTAAATTTAAAGTAGTACAGATAGAAATCTATCCCAAATCCAAGTTCGTAATAACTTGTGCTATTGGTCATTCTAAATTCTCCATTCGAATTATCATCCGGGTTCTTCTGATTACTTGATAAATTGAGCGATGTGGAGACTCCGGCAACAATAAAAGGGCGAATATTGTTCAATCTTTTAGTAGATAGCTTCACTAGTAGCGGGACATGAATATAAGTTGACTTCACTTCCCGTAAAAAATCCCTTTCTTCTTCAAAGCCGGGAAATGTAAGGTTTCGTTGAGTATAATACAATCCCGGTTCCAGACGTAGATTTACATAATTATTTATACGCATATCGCCAATAAGCCCTACATTGAATCCGGATTGCCCTTCTACAAGTACATCTGTATTGGCGTCTGTATTCTGATCGATATAGTCGAACTTAAAGTCATAAGAGTTAAACCCTAAAAAATAACCCCAGGTAAGAAAGCGATTGTCAAAATTTTCCAGATTTGCCAATCTCTCTTTGCTGAATAATTGTGCCTGTACACTTTGTGCAAACAAAACAATTGCTAATACAAAAAATAATTTCTTCATAATTATTTGGTAGCGTTATAAATTGTCGCCACGCCAAAAGTTTGTGGTTTATTTTTCACCTCTATAAACCCTATTTTTCTTAAAATATTGTTGAGCTTTTCTCCATATGGAAAAACAGAAGCACTTTCACTTAAATATTTGTAGGCTACTTTATCTTTTGAAAAGATCTTACCTATAAAAGGCAATAGACCTTTGCAGTAAAAAAAGTACCCTTGTTTAAATGGAAACTTTGTTGGTACTGAGGTTTCCAGGATAACAAATAACCCGTTAGGTTTTAAGACTCTGTAAATTTCTGAAAGCCCTTTTTCCAGATCTTCAAAATTTCGAATTCCAAAAGAGACCGTGATCGCTTCAAACGAATCATTTCCAAAAGGCAACGCTTCAGAATCTCCTTTTATAAATTCTATGGTATTTTCAATAGAAGTGCCCAGAACCTTTTTTCTTGCAATACTAAGCATTCCTTCAGAAAGGTCCAGCCCTACGATTTTTGAAGTACTTGTTTTTTCAGCAAATTTAATAGCAAGGTCTCCTGTTCCCGTGGCAATATCCAGAATTGTATCCGGTTTTCTTTCAGCCACCATTTTAATAACTTTCTTTCGCCATTTGGTATCTGTTCCCAATGAAATTAAACGGTTAAGTCCATCATAATTTCCCGAAATCGTATCGAACATTTGCTCGACCTGTTTCTTCTTGTTGAGATTGGAATCTTTATATGGTTTTACTTTTTCACTCATAGTAAATAGCGGCTGCAAAGCTACCATTTTTTTACAATTTGTGAACTAATCATCTGTTTAATAGAATTATATTTGATTATGTGCCAATTGTATTAAATTCTATACCTTTGTGGTACCTATTGCTTAAGATTTTATGAAAATTATTATTGCCGGTGCCGGTGAAGTTGGATTTCATTTAGCAAAACTTCTTTCTTTCGAGTCCCAGGATATTACACTTATAGATACCAATAGAGATTCTTTGGCCTATGCCGATACTCATTTGGATATTCGTGTTATTAGGGGAGATGCTACATCGATTTCGGTATTGCGGGATTCTAAAGTAGCACGTACAGACCTGGTGATTGCAGTTACCTCAAGCGAAACCACCAATATCACTGTTTGTGTTTTGGCAAAGCAACTAGGTGCGAAACGGACCATAGCCCGTATCTCTAACACCGAATTCATTGAGAACAAGGACGAAGTTGGATTTACAAAATTTGGTATTGATGAATTGATCTCTCCCGAATCTCTTGCTGCTAATGAAATAGAATTACTTCTTAATCAAAGTGCTTTTAATGATACGTATGAGTTTGAAGATGGTGCACTCACCATGATCGGACTTTCACTTTCAAGAACAACTGCTTTCGTTGGGAAAACCGTGAGAGAAGTTGGAAAAGAATATCCTGAGTTGAAATATGTGCCAATTGCTATACAGCGCTACGGTACACAATATACTCTTATTCCGCGTGGAGATACTAAGTTCAAAGAAGGAGATCAGGTCTATTTTACAACTACCAGAACAGGCGTTGACCATATCTATAAGTTGAGTGGGAAGGTACGTGAGGAAATTAAGAATGTAATGATCTTAGGCGGAAGTAATATTGGATGCAAAACTGCTAACGATCTTTGCAAAAACAGCTTTAACGTAAAGCTTATTGAGAACGATAAAAATAAAGCGTTTGAGATTGCAGATGACCTCCCAAATTGCCTTGTGATCAATGGTGATGGAAGGAATGTAGAATTGCTTCAGGAAGAATCCATAAGCGATATGGATGCCTTTATTTCAGTAACAGGTAATAGTGAGACCAATATTATGTCCTGTTTGGTTGCCAAATCTAAAGGAGTTAAAAAAGCAATTGCTTTGGTCGAGAATATGGATTACTTTCAGTTATCTCATTCTATAGGTATAGATACACTCATCAATAAGAAGCTCCTGGCGGCAAATAATATTTTTCGCTATGTAAGAAAAGGTGAAGTGGTAGCTATGACAAAGCTGAATAACATGAATGCAGAGCTTTTGGAATTTATTGTTTCTCCTACTTCCAAAGTTTGCGATATGGTCATTAAAGAGATCGACTTCCCGAGGTCTGCAGTTATCGGTGGAGTAGTTAGAAATGGTGAAGGCATCATAGCATTAGGAGATTTTAAGATACAAAGCGGTGACCGTATAGTAGTATGTTGTTTACCTCAATCTATTGCCAAAGTTGAAAAACTCTTTGTGTAATGCGTTCGATTTCCAGAATCAATTTTAAAATTATCTTTCATTTAATGGGGCTTTTGCTTACCGTTAACGGGGGCTTTATGTTATTGGCTGCCTTGGTGAGCTTTGCTTATGAAGACGGTGTTGTTAAGGAAATGCTCTTAGCGGGAATTGTTACACTCATTCTTGGTGGGGCAATCATGCTTGCCACTCGTGATCACCGTAAAGAAATTAAAAAAAGAGAAGGGTATATTATCGTAACTTTTGGTTGGATATTCATGTCGCTGGCGGGAACACTTCCCTATGTATTTACAGGCGCTATTCCAAGTTTTACAAATGCATTTTTTGAAACGATGAGTGGGTATACTACTACCGGAGCGACCATTTTAAGTGATATTGAGAGTGTTCCCAACGGAGTACTTTTTTGGCGTAGCATCACGCACTGGATAGGAGGAATGGGTATTATCGTACTGGCAATTGCTATTCTGCCTTTGCTTGGGATAGGAGGAATGCAACTATTTGCTGCCGAAGCTCCGGGCCCCGGGGGCGATAAATTACATCCGCGTATTACAGATACGGCGAAACGTTTATGGCTCATCTATGTGGGTTATACCATAGCCGAAACCCTATTGCTTAAGATAGCAGGCATGAGTTTTTTTGATGCAATTAACCATTCGCTGAGTACTCTTAGCACCGGAGGTTTTTCTACTAAAAATGCCAGTGTTGCTCATTGGAACGGACAACCGTTAATACAGTACATCATCATATTCTTTATGTTTTTGGCGGGAACTAATTTTGTGCTAAGTTATTTCGCTTTTAAAACCAAGTTTAGCAAAATATTTAAAGATGAAGAATTCCGGTTATACGTATATGCTATCCTTGTGTTTACTATTGTAACTTCATTGGTTATCTATTTTCAAGATGACATTACAGATTCCAGTATTGCACATCCTATGGTTTGGGGAGAATTTGAAAGTGCTGTTCGTCACGGATTGTTCCAGGTACTTGCAATTGTGACCACCACTGGTTTTATTACGGCAGACTATATGTTATGGACGCCCTTTTTGACTATCTTCTTCTTTGGTTTGATGTTTTTGGGAGGTTCTTCCGGGTCTACCGCAGGAGGCGTGAAAATTGTACGCCATTTGATCATGGTGAAGAATGGTATTATGGAGTTCAAAAGGACACTCCATCCGCATGCGGTCTTACCGGTTAGGTATAATAACAAGGCAGTACAGCAGCCTATCGTATTTAATATATTAGGTTTTTTTATTTTATATATGCTTTCGTTTATTGTTGGAGTGCTGGTTTTTTCCTGGCTGGGACTTGATTTTGATACAGCTTTGGGCGCTGCAGCATCTACTCTGGGCAATGTAGGTCCTGCATTGGGTGATCTGGGACCGGTAAGTAATTATGGAAATTTACCCGACCTAACAAAATTGTGGTCATGCTTTTTAATGCTTATAGGCCGTTTAGAACTCTTTACAGTACTTATCTTGCTAACACCTTTTTTCTGGAGGAACAGGTAACTACCTGTAGTCTTCTCTTACAGGTGTAAAAACATCAAAGATTATACAAGGGGTAAGTGCTTTTCCCGAATGTTTACTATTTGAACTTATAATAGCTATATCTCCTTTTTTACAACGTTTGGTTTTTCCTTCAACGGTTAATTCAAATTCACCTTCCAAAACCTGTGAAATTTGCTCATGTACATGAAAATGTTCGGGAAGGACAGCTCCTTTTTTTATGGTTACCAATGCATGGGTCTGTAACTCTGTATGAATAAAACGTGCTGTAAATCCCGGGGCGATTTCTTTTGGCTCACAATTTTGAAAAGATGTAAACATAAACTTACTTTTTATGAATTAAATGTATGATAATTATATAAAAATAGCTTTTAACAGGTTATTGTTTTATTTTTTTTTGAAAATATTGTTATTCCTATTAAAAAAGTAGGGTAGCAGGCAGGTAAAGCGAGCAGAAGCGAAATTGAAAAAAACTTCTTTTTTTGTACTTGAAAAGGAGGTTTAACCCCTTGTTTTTAAACAATATATTTGTAGTTTTAGATAAAATTTAAACTACCCGATTATGAAAAAAATTACTTTATTATTAGCATTTATTGCTTTTAGTTTATCTGTAAATTCACAAGTCCAGAATTATAGCTTGGGAGATGTTGTGGATGACTTTACCCTTACTGACACTGAAGGGAACGAACACAATTTGTATAGTATTACTGCGCAAGGAAAATATGTCTTTTTAGATTTCTTTTTTGATACTTGCGGGCCTTGTCAACAAACAACACCTATTTTTAATGAGTTATATGACAAATATGGTTGTAACGAAGGAGAGGTATATTGCTTGTCTGTAAATAACGGAACAGATACCGATCTTGAGGTTATACAATTTGAACAGACCTTTGGAGGGCCTTTTGAGCATGCTCCTGCCGTAAGTATGGAAGGTGGCGCCGGAGCTGTAGACTCTAATTTTGGAATTACGGCATATCCAACATATTGTCTGATCAACCCAAGTAACGAGATCATTGCATTAGATATATGGCCTATCGCAAATGTGGGAACTTTCGAAGCAGCCTTCCCGGTTGGTTTTGATCCTGTTCCTGCTCCATGTAGCCCTCTTGGGGTTGATGACAACTCGTTAGATGTAAGCTTCCAATTATTTCCAAACCCTAGTAATGGTTCGGTTATAAATTTAAAGTTAAACGATGCTACAACTAAAGCAGTAGTTAATATTTATAGTGTAGTTGGAAAACTTGTATATACTAATAGTTTTGATTCCAATTCTATAAAGATTGATACAAACCTTTCCAGTGGAGCCTATATAGTAAATGTGAACACCGATTTAGGATCTGCCAATAAAAGCTTGATCATCAAATAATATATAGGTAGACTTTCTATCTAAAACAAAAAACTCACTAGTTTCCTAGTGAGTTTTTTGTTTTACGATTGATTAGTGTTTTTTAAATAACGGCTTCCCTAATTCTACGCATTGCTTCTTTAATTTCTGTTTCTGAAGCAGCATAGGATATCCTGATGCAATTAGCATCTCCAAAAGCTTCACCGGTAACTGTTGCCACATTGGCTTCTTCCAGAAGATATAGAGAGAAGTCAGATGCAGAATTAATTTCCTTTCCACGGAGGGCCTTTCCGAAGTAATATGAGATATCGGGGAATACATAGAAAGCACCTTCGGGTTCGTTGGTCTTAAATCCGGGAATTTGAGAGAGTAACTGTAATACCATGCCCCGTCTTTCTTTAAAGGCATCTACCATGTATTGAATTTTACTGGGTGGATTTTCCAAAGCAGTAATAGTAGCTCTTTGTGCAATACAATTTGCGCCACTAGTAATTTGCCCTTGCATCTTATTACAGGCACGGGCAATATACTCGGGAGCACCAATATACCCAATACGCCAACCGGTCATTGCATAAGCTTTGGAAACACCATTTACAGTTACAGTTCGGCCGTACATATCTTCAAATTGTGCCATAGAGGCATGCCCTTCGGTAAAATTAATGTGTTCGTATATTTCATCACTTACTACAATAATATCCGGATACTTCACTAGAATATCTGCCAGGGCCCGTAATTCTTCACGACTATATACAGAACCGCTGGGGTTGCATGGAGAGCTGTAGATCATCATTTTGGTTCTGGGAGTTATAGCAGCCTCCAAAGCTTCCGAAGTGATCTTAAAATCGGTTTCAATGGATGTAGGTATTTCTACAGGTACACCTCCGGCTACTTTACTAATGTCACTATAACTTACCCAATATGGAGCAGGTAACAACACTTCATCACCTTCATTTAACAGCACCATGGCCAAATTTGCCAGTGACTGTTTTGCACCGGTAGATATTACAATTTGAGAAGGTGAATACGTAAGATCATTATCGCGCTTAAACTTTGTAATGATAGCTTGTTTTAAGTCTGCGTAACCATCTACAGGAGTATAGGCATGGTAATCATCTTTTATAGCCTGGATAGCCGCTTCTTTTACAAATTCGGGTATTGTAAAATCCGGTTCTCCCAGGCTCAGGCCAATTATATCTTTTCCTTCTTCACGCAGTTCTCGAGCTTTTGCCGCCATGGCCAGCGTTGCAGAAGTAGCCATTTTGTTGACACGGTTAGAAAGTTTTGGGTTCATAGGTTTAAGCAGGGATCGCAGGTTTTAATCCCATTTCTTTTAAGTGTTTAAAATGAGCAATGATTGCCTTCCGTGTAGTCTTATATTCATTATAAGGCAAATTAAATTCTCGCGCTGTTTGTTTTACGATTTCAGAGATCTTTGAATAATGTATGTGGCTTATATTTGGAAAAATATGATGCTCTACCTGGTGGTTTAATCCACCGGTAAACCAATTCATGATTTTGTTCTTTGTTGAAAAATTGACTGTAGTGAACAGTTGATGAATTGCCCAGGTGTTTTTCATGGTTCCCGACGGGTCAGGTAGCATTACTTCTGCTTCTTTTACCACATGCGCCAGTTGAAAAACAATACTTAGGATCAAACCTGCCACATAGTGCATAATAAAAAAGCCAATCAATATTTTCCACCATGCTATATTGAAAAAAAGTATGGGGATCAATATCCAAATAGCTGCATAAATCAATTTGGTAATAATTAATACACTCCACTGAGTTGCAGGTTTTGGGAGTTTGCCGTAAGCTAATTTCTGAGCGAGATATCGTTTGGTCTGAAAAAAATCTGATGTTAGCACCCAATTAATGGTAAGTAGCCCATAAAAAAAGACACTATAATAATGTTGAAATCTGTGAAACCTGTTCCATTTGGAGTGTACTGAAAACCTAAGAATCCTACCAGCTTCCAGATCCTCATCATGTCCGTGAATGTTTGTGTATGTATGATGCAGCACATTGTGTTGAACCTGCCAGTTATATACATTTCCGGCAAGAATATACATGCTTCCTCCCATTATCTTATTGATCCATTTTTTTGAAGAGTAAGCACCGTGATTAGCATCATGCATAACATTCATGCCCACTCCTGCCATACCAACTCCCATCACTATGGTGAGTAGTAATTGGGCCCACCAGGGGAAATCTAATGTTAAAAACAAAAAGTAAGGAGTTAGGAATAAGGAAAACATCACTACAGTTTTGAGATGTAATTTCCAATTACCATTACGGGAGATGTTATTTTCCTTGAAATAGTTATTTACTCGTTTGTTGAGCGTTTTAAAAAATTTAGCAGAATCAACTCTCGAGAAGGATATTTGTGTATTTCTCAAAATAATTTTGTTTTAAATGGAGATTCCTTTAATGGAAAGCGCTAAAATACACATCTTCCTTGTAAAACCGTACAATGAAATCATAAATTTATTAAAGAAACCCTACTTTTGCAGTTGATAACTTACTATGGAATTACTTCTCAATTATTTTCCTCATATTTCTGAAAAGCAAATACAACAGTTTGTTAAATTGAGTGAATTATATAAGGACTGGAACTTAAAAATTAACGTTGTTTCCCGAAAAGATATCGAGGAGTTATATTTAAGGCATGTTCTGCATTCTTTAGGAATAGCCAAAATACAATCCTTTAAACCTGAAGCTAAAATACTGGACGTAGGAACCGGCGGTGGGTTTCCGGGTATCCCATTAGCAATTTTATTTCCGGAAACACATTTTCATTTGGTGGATAGTATCGGGAAAAAAATAAAAGTTGTGGAGGAAGTTTCCAAGGGCCTGGAACTGCAAAATGTAAAGATCACCAATGCTCGAGTAGAAACAGTATTAGACCAATACGATTTTATAGTAAGCCGGGCCGTAGCACAAATGGAAACCTTTGTACATTGGGTAAAGAACAGGGTAGCCAAAAAAAGCAACCATGAGCTCAAAAATGGAATCCTTTATCTAAAAGGAGGTGAACTTACAGAAGAACTTTCCCCTTTTCCAAAAGCAAGAATCTATCCGCTGAGTGATTTTTTTAAAGAAGATTTTTTTGAAACTAAATGTGTGGTACACCTTCCTCTTAAGTATAGGGGTTAAGGTAAGAGAGCCTATATACTCTAATAAAAAACTCCGGCAAAAATTGCCGGAGTTTTAAAATACTAATGTAAACTGTTAAGTATTATTTGGAAATAATCAATTTATCTACTTTAACAGCATTGTCTTTAGAAACTTTAACTAGGTAAGTTCCAGCTTGTAAACGAGAAACTTCAATTTGATCATTATTAGAGATATTTGTTTTAGTAGCAACAAGTTGTCCTAATAAATTATAGATCTCTACAGTTGAAGCTGCAGCGTTAGAGATATTTAATATTGAATTGGTAGGGTTAGGATACAAACGAATACCTTCAAGTGCATTTTCACCGATACCTAATACTCCGTTAGAAGAGAAGTTACCGGAGTCACCGGAACCATAATTTCCACTGCTATTATACAATACATCATTATTAGTATCATATAATACTATGGAACCTCCACCGTCTCCACCGGAATCATACACACTAAATTTGTAGCATTCGGCAGGTAAACTAAATGTTTCGTTAATGGTTTCGTTGTTTCCATAAGGACCTCCACTGTAAACAGTATTTCCTGAAGAATCTACAACATCCCATGTACACTGGCTACCGGCGTTGTCAGTATTTAATATCATGAATACTGTACCTGTACCTTCTATAGCAACGTCAAAAGTATTGGATGTGACATTGTTTGCATTGTTTTCGTCATTCTCTAAAGTGATCTCTACTGTATTATTAGCCTGGATTGTATAAGAGATTGGAGGTAATTCAACAGTCTCATTCTGTAAAGAAAGAAGAGAACCTGTCCAATCGTAAGATTGAGATGGCCCGCCATTTACAGAATAGTTAATGGTTAATGAAGTTAATTCATCACCACCTACATTTTGAATGTTTACTTTAGGAGAAATATCAAATCCACATTGGTCATCAAGGTCTTCTACATATCTGGCGTAAGCATCATTGGCATTTGCAAATCCTACATAGGTTGGATAAGCTCCGGCTCCACTAGGAATTTCCTGCTGCGTTTCAGAAATAAATGCAACTACTTCCAGATCTGCTAGTTCTACAGGTACTCCATTGTAATCTGCAGGGATCGTATACGTATAGGTCTCATCAATAAAGGTTCCCGTAGTAGTTGGAGAAATAGAAGCTCCCCATTGTCCGGTAACCAAATGTACCAATCTGTGCATATGAACATACTCATCACCTGCGTTTCCACCTGTTTGTGGCCCTAAGGTGTTATTTTGTAGTAGAGCAACGTTCATAAAGTTAGTAGCTTCCGGGCTGTCACCTGTATAATATGCTTCTACATGAACAGTAAGCTCATTGTTTGAAACGTCAATTTCTGCTTCTACACCTACGTTTACGTAAGAAGCTTCTCCAAGTGTCGTATTAGATGTACCAGTCCAGTTACCTCTACTCATAGCGGTGTGGTTTCCACCACTTTGAGATTGGCCAGGGAACACATGACGGTTTACTGTACCGGCAGGATATCCTACCAAACCAGACTGACTGGCAAGAGCAGCTCCAAAAGGAGTTCTAAAATCAGGTTCACCGGCACCAGGGTTTGAAAAACTACCCGTGTGGATGTTAATCAAAAATACATTTCCGGGATTGTTGTCTTGTATTGCTTGCGCAATAGCATGTCCTTGTGGGCAGAATACACAATGTATACCTGTAAATTCCTCAAGGATTACTTTCTTGTTTTCAGGAGTAGTACTTACTATCGTTTGACCATATGCAAAGGTCGCCAGACACATAAATACTAAAATAGCGGGTATTTTTTTTAGCATTTCTTTAATTTTTAATTAATTAGATTGAGTTTTGACAAATTCTTCTTTTTCATAAAAAAAGAGTGAATTAATTGTTAAAGATACAAAATTGGCGTAAAAAAACAAGTTTTAAGACATGGTGCAACCCAGATTTCAACGGCACTTTGTATTTTTCTTCACGAACCGCTTTTAAACAGAGTTATCCCATTAAATTGGTAGGAATAAAAAAAATATTATTTTTTTAACCTCAACAACCACGGGTATTTGTCTAAGATCAGTAAAATATTGATACTGACTTTGAAATCAGTTAATTATTATGATGTTTTTAATAAAAAAAAAGTATTTTAGCTAAATAATTAATCACCAAAAAACTAAAAAATACTGTATTAACTTAAATATTTATTTAAAATGAAAAAGAATTTACTATTACTATGCATGTTATTTGTTGCAATCACTATGAATGCACAATTTACTGTTGAGGACGGTGACGGAAACCCTATTGTTGATGGAGATATAGCTGTTTTTAATATTGCTGCTGATTTCTCCGAGTCTTCTTTGGACTTCTTTGTGAACAATACTTCGGCTACCGATGATATTAATATGAAGATTGAATTTGTAAGCGCATTAAACGCAGATGGTTCAAAAATGGAACTTTGCTTTGGATTATGCTATACAGGTATAATTATTGGTCAAGTATACCCTCCTGGAAGTGATGTAGTTACTATTGCTCCCGGTGGACAAACACTACCAGGTAATCATATGTATAATTTTGAATTAGGAGATGGTGTAAATCCCGTTGAATATGTTTTCAGATTTTACCAGGTAGATGGAGGTGGAAATGAAATAGGAACTCCATTGTCTATGACCTATCGCTATGACCCTACATTAAGTGTTAATGATGTTAATAAACTTGATGTTGCTGTAAAATCTACTGTTGTAACAAGTGAGCTTGAATTAAGTATCAATGAAGATGTTGATCTTGTAATCTATGACCTTCAGGGAAGAGTAGTACAACAAGAAAAATTAAGTGTTGGACAACAATCGATCAGCGTTTCAAATTTAAGATCTCAAATGTATCTTTTACATTTCTCAAATGATCGAGGAATTTCAGAAACAACCAAGATCGTTGTAAAATAGATAATAAATTTCCCCACACAAAAAAGCCCGATAGTTTTAACTATCGGGCTTTTTTATATTTTGAATTCTTTGTTTTGTTAGAACGTTACAACGAGATTGGCGCTAAGCCCGGTATTCTCAGGAACAAAACGACATACACCTCCAACACATATCAATCCTCCTCTTTGGCGTCCGTAATTAACTCCTAAACGGGTTCTTCCTTTAGAATAGCTACCACCAACATTATAATAGTGAATTTCTTCTTCTCCGCCATAATTCCATGAATCCGCTACGTATACCCCTAATTTTGAAGAGAAGTTATATTCCAGTACTCCTGCAGCCCAGTTTTTTCTGTCCTGGTCGCTCCATAGATGTTGTCCAACTACTCTTAGGGATTTACCTGCTTTAAATTTATAAGTTCCTTCCAGAACTCCAATTTTAGCTTTAATGTCTCCCTGAACCCCCACAGGGCCCCCAAGAGAAACACCTTTATCAATAATTACGTCCTGAAACGTAACAACCGAGCTAAATTTTGAGGTCCAGCGCTTCTTGATTTCCACACTTAAATCTCTGTAAAGCCTTGGGCCTTTTCCAATGAATTTTGCTTCATACCAACGGTTAGGTACATTATATTCAGCATCTAATCCTGCCCAATATGAAAAATTAACGGCCAATTTAGTACCGTATTTTCCTCCAAGAGTAGTACCTTTTTTGAAAGAATAGAATATATCTGTTTGAGAACCAACTTCACCGGCTCTTTGGTCAAAGCTTTCAACAACCAAACGCGGTTGAGCATTGTAAACATAAATATTTGTCAGTAGGTAATCTTGTTGCTTTGTCAACGCGGGAACGTAATTAACTATCAGCTCGTTGAAAACATTTCCTTCCGCTAGGCGGTCACTGTAAAAACTAAAATTCTCCAGGCGTCTAAACGTACTGTTTACACCAATTCCTTTTTTAGCAAATCCCAGGTTTACCTGTAAAGCGGTTCCATCATACAATTTATTGGAAACCAATTGTCCCTCGTTAGCTATAACATCCGGGCCTTTTGTAATGGCTTCAACGCCTCCGTAAAAGTTATCCCAAATAAAATCCAATCTACCTCCGTAAGCATTCACATTACTTGGAATAGCTTCATTCGTTCCTCGATCTTGGTAGCGGGCAACATAACTGGCCCCCAATCTAAGGTCTACCTCTTCAATTTTCAAAGCAGAACTAAGATCGAAGTTGGCATCAATTCCTTGAATAACACCTTCCGAAACAACAAACCCGTTTCGTTGTTGTCCGTATACACCGGTAAGTTCAAGGTCTTTTGTAGCCTGGAAGTTTACTTTCAATCCTTTAAGTGCATTGTTAACACCTAATTGTCTGTCTTCCCAGGAACGCAATATAAGGCCGCTTCCAAACTGTTCGTAGAAAAAACCACCTGTTATATCAAGTGTTTCGTTTTTAAAGTTTAAATAATAGGTTGCTATGTTGTTGCCACCATCATATACGGGAGAGTATCCCAATAGAGAAGAAGGCAAATAAGATTCATATTGCACACCGGCCGTAAACTTACCTAAACTATAATTTAGTTGTACATAATTGTTGGACCTGAATTGGTCTTCCGGTGTTTCAAAGTTGATACCATCGTCATCCAAAAGCCACTGAGAGTTTGACTCCAGTCCTCCAAAAAAGTATCCATTGTCCTGTGCAAGCGTAAATCCACTGCACAGAATAGCGAAAGAAAAGATTAAGTATTTCATTCAAAAAAGATTGGTTGGTTAAGTAATAAGTAAATTAATTTGAGTACTCTTTGATTTTTTCATAAAGTTCCTCTTCTGCTCCTGCACTATAGCCCGAGTGTCTGTAAACAATCTGGTTGTCCTTAATTAACAAGGTCAATGGAACAGTTGCAGCTCCAAGAGCACGTTTAAAGTCATTATTAGAATCGAGTAAGATCGTGTAATCCCAACCTTTACCATTAATTAAAGGCTTAACACGTTTTACGGTACGGCTGTCATCTACAGAAACAGCAATAAGGTCTACATTGGTTTCGGCTTGCCATTCATCATATACTTCACTAATGGCGTCCAGTTCTTTTAAACAAGGAACACACCAGGTGGCCCAAAGAGATACCACTACTACATTATCTTGTTGAGTTGCATCTTTAACACTAATTGTACTTCCCTCCATGGTGGTAAGATCCACATTAGGTAAATCTTCTTGAGAGAAAGCACTGAATGTAATTAAAATAGATAAAAGGAATACAATTTTGTTCATGAGTTCAGGTTTTATTAATTAGGCAATATTAGTTAATTTTCTTTAAAAAAGAATAAATAAAATTCTATAAGTCAATTTTTTTCATTTCTGAATATAAATTCTTTCAAAAAACTAGTATTATTGCATATACAAATCAAATGCCACAATCATGAATACCAAATTTTTTTTTAAAATTTCTCTAATTCTTTCAGCAATTACTATAATTTCTTGTAGTAAAAAAGAAGAGAATGTACCTCTAGTTGGAGGTGGAAGTTTTGCAACTTTAGAACTTACCAGCGACTCTCAGGATAATGTTTTGGTGGTGAATGAAACTTTAAATTTCATTGTCACAGGAGACGATGGGGTTGATTATACCAACGATGCAGTATTTTATGTAAACCAAACAGAAATAACCGGGGCTAACCACGTTTTTGGTGCCGAAGGAAATTTTGAAGTGTATGCTTCTTATTTGGGAATAAACAGTAACTCTTTAAGTTTTGATGTAATTGATGCTGATGAAAGGACTATTTTAGTAGATAATACAAAGGCCTTTCGAAATCAAACAGTCACTTTTTCAATGGTAGATTCAGATGGAAATGATGTTACCTCTGAAGCTACCTTCTATGTAAATGATACAGAAATAACAGGAAACACATATTCCTCTGCTACCGAAGGTAGTTTCGATGTATATGCAGAATACGAATTTCAAGGATCAACAGAAACCACAGAAACTAAATCATTTGTTGTCTTTATTCCGAAACGTAAAGTCGTATTGGAAGACTATACGGGTACCTGGTGTGGATATTGCCCAAGTGTTGCTGCTGCTATTGTAGATGCACATGCCGCTACCAGTGATATATCTGTTGTTGCCATTCATGAAACGGCAAATAGTAGCCC
Organism: Altibacter sp.; assembly: GCA_028285705.1. GTDB lineage: Bacteria > Bacteroidota > Bacteroidia > Flavobacteriales > Flavobacteriaceae > JANQOS01. The sequence continues at coordinate 1,433 of JANQOS010000132.1, read as the reverse complement.
TGACCCATATCATTTTGATCAGGTTGATTTATTACAAGCGGAGTTTGGTGTATTTGGGCTTCCTGCTGCCAGAATCAACAGAACGACAACCTGGGGCATGCCGTATGCAATTAGTGAGGTAACCGGTATTGCCGGAGAAGAGACCGACCTGGCAATTGCTATTAACTCTCAATTGACAGGAACTACACTTACAGTTGATGTAAAAGTGATCTATGAAAACGGATCAATGCCCGGAGATAAATTGGTACTTTATTTGACCGAGAACGGATTGATATACGATCAAGTAAATTATTATGACACGGATCCTACAAGTCCGTTCTATCAAATGGGGAATCCAATTCCTGACTTTGAGCATAATGAAGTGTTAAGGTTGTCCCTTACCAATATATTTGGAGATGAAATTGATGCTACTGCTTCTTTTGATACTTATACAAAAAGTTTTACAGTAACGATCCCTTCTGAATATGTTGCAGCTAATCTTGACCTTGTAGCAATGGTTGTGAGTGCAGATAACACTGCAAGAAACTCTCAGCATGCACATGTAAATGAAGACAAAGATTACGAATAGAATAGCGATATTCTAATATAAAAAACCCATTCGCCTTAGGCGAATGGGTTTTTTGTTTTTAAATAGGAGTTGTCCTTTATACTCTATCCTAAAAAGGGATACCTGTAATTTGTTGGCGAAACAAATGTTTCTTTTACCATTCTGGGCGATATCCACCTGTAAAGATTTAATTTGCTTCCGGCTTTGTCATTTGTTCCACTTGCTCTAGCACCACCAAAAGGCTGTTGTCCCACAACGGCTCCCGTAGGTTTATCATTAATGTAAAAGTTTCCTGCCGCATTTTCTAAAATGCGTACAGCTTTCTCCAATGCGTAACGGTCTTCACTAAATACAGCTCCGGTTAAAGCATATTCACCTGTTTCATCAACAAGATGCAATGTCTTTTCCCAATCGTTATCTTCAAAAATATAGATAGTAACTACAGGTCCAAAGAGTTCTGTGCACATAGTAGTATAATTAGGGTCCTTGGTAACAATGACCGTAGGTTCTATAAAATATCCTTCGCTTTTATCATAACCTCCGCCAACGATTATTTCAGCATTGCTGTCTTTCTTAGCCTGGTCAATATAGCTTGCCAATTTATCAAAGGAACCTTCGTGAATTACTGCAGTAATAAAATTACCCATATCTTCCGGAGATCCCATTTTAAAGGAATTAACATCTGCAACCAACAATTCTTTTACATCTTCCCAAATTCCTCTTGAAATATAGCACCTGCTCGCTGCGCTACATTTTTGCCCTTGAAATTCAAAAGCCCCTCTGGAAATGGCAGTAGCTACTTGCTGTGGGTTTGATGACTTATGTGCAACAATAAAATCCTTTCCACCTGTTTCACCCACAATGCGGGGATAGGTTTTATAGTTGT